>CAYVHW010000001.1:0-67152 GCA_964451435.1 uncultured Nitrososphaeria archaeon
GAACCCAGGCCAGGACCCAGCTGATGGGGCTTCTCGAGGTCATGGAGTCCCTCCGAGAGATTAGGGTATTCGATATTAGGCCCGAGGCCGAGAGAGGTTTCGTCGAGTTCTTCCAGGAGAAGTATGCGGATAGGTGTTCGATACACGCGGCGAGGTCGGCTGAGGAGGCAGTGGTGGGCGCGGATATGGTGGTCACTACGACGCCGTCTAGGAAACCTATCGTTATGAGCCGGTGGATAGGCGATGGAGTTCACCTTAACTGTATAGGTGCGGATGCTCCGGGAAAGCAGGAGCTCGACCCAGAGATCTTGAAGAGGGCGTCGAAGATCGTGGTGGACGATATCGAGCAAGCGGTTCATGGAGGCGAGGTCAACGTCCCGATAAGCCAAGGAATCCTCAGAAGGGAGGACATCTACGGCGAGATAGGGGAGATAGTCGCAGGGCTCAAGAAGGGGAGGGAGAGGAGCGAGGAGATCACGGTATTCAGCTCAACGGGATTGGCGATACAGGACGCCGTAGCCGCTAGCCTCGCCTATAAGAGAGCGGTTGAGAAAAACGTCGGCTCCTACCTTAAGCTAGTCGCCTAATCCTTCCCCAACCCCCTATCCCAGAGCCTCTGGCGAAGCGAGCCGACATAATAGCGTTTAATCTTGGTTGAGCGTGGAGGTAGATTCTTTAATAGAGCGTGTTTAAGATCTCTGAGGAGCCTGAGATGCCTACTAGGTGGAGGAAGTCTAGGAAGCATAGGGGTAGTAGGACTTGCGGCTGGGGGCAGATAGGCCAGCATAGGAAGACTGGGGCGAAGGGAGGCCATGGGATGACGGGCAGGCATAAGCATAAGTGGACTTGGGTTCTCAGATATGATCGAGACTACTTCGGGAAGCATGGATTCTATAGGCCGAATAGGAGGGAGGTCAGGGCGATAAACCTGATCCAGCTCAAAACCCTAGTCGAGAACCTTGAGCGGGAGGGGAGGTTGAAGACCATGAAAGACAAGCCATTCATAAACTTGAAGGAGCTCGGCGTCGATAAGCTGATAGCGCGTGGAAGAATTAATCGCCCAATCCTAGTGGCGGTCGAGAGCTGGACCGAGAAGGCGGAGAAGTTAATTAAGGATGCTGGAGGAGAATTGATTAGGCCTGAGGAGCTTAAGGGTGTTGAGCCTTGACCCTTAGAGAGGCTATTGAGGTCGTCGCCAGGCACATGCCCGAGGTGAGGAGACCCGCCAAGAAGCTTGGATTAGGCGAGAGATTGATCTGGACAGCCCTCGTCTTGGTGATCTACACTCTCATGGGCCACACATTCCTCTATGGAGTCCCACAGGCGGCGAGTATCGCGGCGAGAAACCCATTGATCCTAAACATAATCTTCGCTCAAAGAGTAGGAACCCTAACGACGCTTGGAATAGGCCCGATAGTCACAGCTGGATTGATCCTCCAGCTATTGGTTGGAGCCGAGCTGATAAAACTCGATCTCTCGAAGCCGGAGGATAGGGCTACCTTCACGGCTGCGAGCAAGGTCTTAACCCTAATCGTGATAATCTTCGAGGCGGCGGTCTTCACGGTCTCGGGAATGCTTGGCAGGCTTAGCCCAAACGTCCAAGTCTTGGTCTTCCTACAGCTCGTGGCCGCAACCATATTGATCATGTTCATGGATGAGCTCATCCAGAAGGGCTGGGGCCTTGGAAGCGGGGTGAGCCTATTCATAGCCGCTGGAGTGGCCGAGAACATCTTAACAAGCCTATTCTCCCCGATCATGCTCCCAGATGGATACTATCAAGGAATAATTCTGGCGATGATCCAAGCGGCGGCGAGCGGCGCCCCAATCCAAGACCTATTCTTTAGAGGCCAATACCCGGATCTACTGGGATTGACGAGCACATTAGCCCTCCTACTCCTGATAATCTACTTGGAGTCGGTTAGGATCGAGGTCCCGATCCAGTATGCGAGGGTCTCAGGGTATGTCGCAAAGTATCCGATAAAGTTCCTCTACGTCTCGAACATCCCAGTCATCTTCGCATCAACCCTATTCACGAACATCTACTTCTTCTCAAACATAATCTGGAGCAGATTCAATCCGACCAACACAAACAATATGCTGAACGTGATCGGGATGTTCAACGCAACTGAGAGCGGAGTCTACCCAATAGGGGGCATCGCATACTATCTGACATCCCCATATACTCTGGCTGGGGCGATGAGAGATCCGATAAGAGCATTAATCTACGCCGCAATCATGATAGTATTCTGCATAGTCTTCGCCAAATTCTGGGTCGAGGTCGGAGGATTATCGCCATCGCATGTTGCAGATCAATTGATTAAAGCCGGTATGCAAGTTCCCGGATTTAGAAGAGCTCCTGGAGTCATAGCTAAGATAATCGAGAGATATATTGGAGTCGTGACGATCCTCGGAGCGATCATAGTCGCCTTGATAGCGGTCTTCGGAGACTACTTCAACGCATACGGCGGAGGAATAGGAATACTCCTAATGACCGGAATCCTATACCAATACTATGAGCTATTAGTGAGAGAGAGGCTGACCGAGATGTATCCTGGATTGGCCAAGCTCCTAGGAGAGGAGTAGAGATGTTTGATCCATTGTTCGAGATACTTGGGATAGCCTTGGCTGTGAGTCTTCTGACAAATTATCTGAGAAGGAGGCTTATAGGGCCGGAGGAGATGGCGAAGATGAAGGAGGCTCAAGAGTTTCAGAGAAAGCTCCTACAAGCTCAGAAGAAGGGCGACAAGAAGCTGATCCAAAAGTTGAAGAGGAGGCAGGAATATTATCAAAAGATAAGCGCTGAGGTCGGGAAGAAGAATATGATCTTGATGTTCATCAGCCTCGGAATATTCTACGCGGTCTTCATGGCCCTAACACCCCTCTATGGAAGCGTCGGGATAGTGGCATCCCTACCCTCAGACCTCATGATACCGCTCATCTCCCAGGGAAACAAGCTAACCTTCATAGGCTGGTATATCTTAGCATTATTGGCGGCCGGGATGCCTATGGGGAAGATATTTGAAGTAAAGGCTGAGGAGGTTGAGAGCTATGCCAAGAAGAGCGCTAAGGACGAGAAGTAGGAAGAGGAAGTATGTCCGAACCCCCGGCGGGAGAGTGGTCATACACTATGAGGATGAGAAGCGAGGCTTCCATAGATGCGCTAGATGTGGGGCCATAATCCATGGAATACCTAGGGAGAAGGATTACAAGCTCGCGCATAGTGAGAGGACGGTTGAGAGATATTATGGTGGGATGCTCTGCCAAAACTGCCTAGAAGAGCTGATCAGGATGAAGGTGGCGTCCGAGTGGAGTTCAAGCTCATCCTAGCCTAAAGAACTCCTTAACCGCTTGGAGCACGATCCTATAGACCGCGGATTCATCGAGATCGCTTGTGTCTAGGACTAGGTGGAATGGCTCAAAATCCCTCCCGACCTCGATCCCATAAAGCTTCTTGTAGAGTTCTATGCTCTCTGAATCCCTCTTCTCTAGAAGCCTCCTCGCCTCCTCCACGCTTATACCGCTCCTCCTCGCCATCCGCTCAGCCCTAACCTCGGTCTTGGCCTTAAGCCAGATATTGAACCCACCTCGATAAAGCCATGGTAGAATCCAGCTATCTATGACTACGTCTCCAGCCTTTGCGAGTTCTATGAGCTTTTGATCGACGAGCTTATCGAACTCAGGGTTCCTCAACCTCTCCTCAAGAAACCTCATACCATCCTCGGTCTCCCACCACTCCCTCCCCCCAGGCCTATAGCCCCTCTCAACCGCCAACATCTTCAACCCATCTCCACCCGAGACGTATCTTAGGTTAAGAGATTCTGCGAGCCTCTTCGCTAGGGTGCTCTTCCCCGTCGCCGCCAATCCGCTTATGCAGATAACGATTCTCTTGACCACCTCGCACACCTCCGGATAGTCACGATCTTATGGAACAAAGAATTTGGGCTCGGGATCGAATTTTTCGATTGAACGCAACTTCTTGAGGGTCTCTAGAACTCTCTCCCTAACCTTGATCGGCTTCTCAAACTCCCTCACGACCTCTCCATCGATTATTAGGGGTTTTAGGAGGGGCTTAACCGGCTTTCCGCAGACCGGGCAGCTCTCAAGCCTCGCATCGAACTTCGTGATCGTGTCGTGGAGATTCTCACATCTATAGACCTGCTTCCTACCCGGAAGTTTCCCCCTCTTCGAGAAGCTCTCTCCATCCACCTCAACTATATCCATCGCGAGGTCTATGGATCTCGGGAAGGCTATCGATGTCCCAACCCCGAACCCATCCGCAACATCCACGAGCCTCCTAACATCCTCCTCGTCGAGTCCCCCGCTCACGAAGATCTTGACATGCTTGTAGCCGGCCGAGTCCAACGCCCACCTAACCTCCAAGACTATCTTCCTCATATCTCCCCTCCTAGAGCTTGGGGTGTCGAGCCTCACTCCATAAAGCTTCTCTCCAAGGGCTTTTGCGGCGGCCAAGCTCTCGAACCTCTCATCCGATAACGTATCGCATAGCGCTATCCTTGGAACATCTCTAGAGATAATCTCATCGAAAGCCCTCCAAGCCTTAACCTGATCGCCCATAGTCAATATCAGGGCATGAGGCATCGTTCCCGTGGGCTTGACTCCGGCGAGCTCGGCTCCGAGAACTCCTGAGATTCCATCGCATCCACCGATGAACGCATATCTATCGGCCATGGGCGCTATGGCTGGATGAACCGCCCTAACCCCGAAGAAGAGGACGGGCTTACCCCACCCAGCGAGCTTAACCCTAGCCGCCTTAGTCGCTATGCTCGTTGCATGTCTCAGGATTCCGAGCAGTCCAGCCTCATGGACTCCGAAGTCCACATATCTCCCCTCGATCGCTAGAACTGGTTCAAAGGTTCTGAAGAGCTCCCCCTCATCCATCGAGTAGACGTTTACCGGCTTGCCCTCAAGCAGGTTCGCAACCTCCTCCACTCCAGCTAGGATCGCCCAATCATATCCGGTTGGAAGACCATAGTTATGAACCTCCGCATAGACCTTGTGATGGGATTCACCCGACTTCTCTAAGATCTCCCTAGTCCTCATGAAATATATGTCCGTGATCCTCCCCTCAAGAATCTCCTCCTCGCTCGCGACGTAGAACTTTCTATTGTCGCCCAACTCCATCACCCAAATCTCATCATGTCAGATCTGGTTAGCTTAGCCTTATAGATGAAGCTCAGCTGCCTAAGCGATAGAGCGTAGTCGAAGTCATTTAAGGCGAGGATGCAGTCTATCGGGACTATCAGCTTATATCCCCTCATGGCCGCGCTCCCAGCCGTGTGTAGCACGCAGATATTCGCTAAAACTCCTGTCAAGATCAAGCTCTCCAAGCCCCTATATCTCAAGATGTGTTCCAGCGGGGTTCCATAGAAGGCGTCATAGCTCGGCTTCCTCACAATGAATTCGCCCTTCTTGGGTTTAAGCTCCCCGACTATCTCCGCGCCCCAGCTACCAGCTAATGCATGCTCTCCCCAAACCTCGAACTCAGGATCATTTTCATGATGCCAGTCTTGAGTATAGATTATGGTCGCGCCAGCCTCGCGAGCCTTGTCCAAGATCGATTTAATCGGTTTTATCAAGTTCTCGGATCTTGGAACATATAGCTTGCCCTTCTCCTCGATGAAGTCGTTCTGCATATCGATGACCATGACCGCGGTTTTACGCGGATCTGCCGACACCTCGACGACTCTTAACTCCTCTGGGAACTCAAGCGTCTTAGGCAGGCTTATCTCCGATATTTCCCCCACCCTCCATGAGTTCCATGAATCCATAATATTAGCTTATCCCGATAGGAGGGGCTTAGCCAACTTCACGGCCAATCTAGGATGCCTTAGAAGTTTCCTTGCAACTCTCAAGATTTCAAGCCCATTCGCTAGGTCGATGATATCCCTCTCCTCTAATACCTCCGCTAATAGGTTTAGGTCCTCATCGCTCAAGTTCTCCAAGACTCTGAGAACCTTCAAGCTTCTCCTAATCCTAGTCAGCCATGGCCTATACTTCTCAACGAACTCCATCAACCTATTCTTCGATACATCTCCCTCAAGGGCGGCCTTCCCAGAGACCTCGCCCGCCGCCAAGCCGGAGGATATCGATGAGTGTATCCCCCCACCCGTCAATGGGATCACCATTCCAGCCGCGTCTCCTATCAGGATCGCATTATCTTGGATGAACTCGCTTATCACCCCTCCAACTGGAACCGGGGCACCCCTATAATCTATTACTTGAGCACGTCCAAGCTCGTCCTCAAACATCTTGATGAACTTGTCGAGGTATGGTTTTATCGGAGCGCCTCTAACACCTATCCCAACCTCGGCGACCTTCTCATTCCATGGAAAGATCCAAGCATACCCCTTGGGCGCTATCTCATTTCCAAGATAAAATCTAACCGCGTGTGGATCCTTGATCCTGCATCCAGCCATTACGCACTGAATTGTTGGAATCGGCTCAGACCTCTCCTTAATTCCAAGACATCTCGCAACCGTCGAGTTATATCCATCGGCACCTATCACGACCATTGCCTCATAAACTCCCCTATTCGTCTCAACCTTCATCAATCCATCCACACGCCTAACCGATAAGACCCGCTCACCGACGTGGATCTCAGCTCCCCTCTCAGCCGCTTGACATGCTATCTCCTGTAAGAGCATGGTCTTGTTTATGAGATATCCGGTTCCATGAAGCCTTATGGACTTCATGTTCGGGGCACAGACGATCGCATAAGCCTCGTTGTGAATCAGGCTCGGGCTCGCCTCGACCCCAGCCGTCTCTAGAGTCGCCTTACTCACGGCCATTCCACACGGCTTCATCGCCATAATCCTCGGATTCATCTCAAGCAAGAGAGTCTTCGCGCCAACTCCAGCGGCGGACTTGGCGGCTGAGACCCCAGCGGGCCCGGCGCCAACAACAATCACATCAAACCTCTTAACGGACATTCACTCGATCAGATCTTAAGGTGATTATAAACTTTCTCAGATGATTAACCCTTGGCGGGAATGGGAAAGTTTGTCCCGAATCTTTTACAATCTTTTGATCCTTCTCAAGATCCTTGACAAAGGCTTAATTATTAGGGGTTTTCACAGGATTTCGGTGTCAAGGATGCTTAGACGGATGGCCATGAAAGTGTTGGTGATGATCTCGGTAGTCTCGATGGGTTTGGCTATGATCGGCTCGATACATGCGATGGATGAGCACGCGATAATCTATGATAAGAGGCTCCTCGATCCGGTGGCTGAGCTCCTCTCAGGCCCTGTCTGGCTTAGAATAAGGGGATATGATATCTATGAGAGCTTCACGAGATCTGAGAGCCTAGCTTCAGCGCCGGCCCAAGCTCCAGGCTTACCGATCAGGATACCGTATAGGGAACCTTCTCCAAAGTTTAGCAGAAATCTCTTAATATCGATCGATGTGGGCAGAATACCATATCAAGCAGAGACATGCTTAGCCGTGAACCCGAGGGATCCAGACAACCTAGTCATAGGATTAAATGATTATGGGTTCTACGCTCCATCGGCTTACGTCAGCATGGATGGTGGAGAGACTTGGAGCGGTCCGCATCCCATGGTCCCGCTCCAAAAAGATGATTTTGGATCCGATGTTTCCCTAGCGTTTGATAGGAATGGAACGGTTTACTTTGCCTATATGTCGATTGGATGGAAGTGGGTTAGAACCTTAAACGTCGTCGTAGGGGATGAGAAGGCGAGCATAGTAGTCTCGAAGTCGGTTGATGGTGGGGAGACTTGGAGCGCTCCAAGGGTGGTCGCCGTAGGAGACATCTATGCTAAAGAGGATGAGGTGGTCGTGATCTTCTTGGATAGACCTAGGATAGCCGTAGGCCCGGATCCATTCGATAAAGGTAAGGATAGAATCTACGTCACATATACTGAGTTCGTCTTACGCTATCCCCTAATTCCGGAGTATCCATATATCATGGCTCCGCTGATAAGCACGACGATAAAGCTCGTATATTCAACCGATGGCGGGAAGACTTGGAGTGCGCCCAAGCAAGTCAGCCCAACCTTCTCCTACTGGGCTGGAGAGGAGAGGAGGAGAGTGGTTCAAGGATCGAATCCCAAGGTCGCCGAGGATGGTAGATTATACGTGGCATACTATGATTCCTTGAATGATGGGCCATGGGATGGGCTATTCGCTCCAACGATAGTCTGGTCGGATGATGGAGGAGAGACCTTCTCGAAGCCCATCCATGTAGACCATCTCCTCGAACTCGACTATGAGCTTCCACCGACCCTCTTCAGAGCATGGGTCTCGATGATGCCCCAAATAGATGTTGGACCCAATGGAGAGGTTTACTTAGTAGTCGCTGCCAGACCAGGGATGTTAAGCCCGGATGACTCAGACATATTCTTCTATCGATCACTCGATCGGGGGAAGACTTGGAGCTCCGCTAAGAGGATTAATGACGATGAGACAACAAGGGATCAATTCATACCGGCAATAGCCGTTAGCCCAAATGGAACCATCCACGTGGCTTGGGGAGATAGGAGGCACGATCCAAAGGATGTAGAATACCATATCTATTACACGAAGTCATCCGATAGGGGTGAGACGTGGATAAGGAATGTGAGGGTGACGGACTCTCCATCGAACCCCAACTTCGGCCTCTACCTATACATCGGAGATTATTGGAGCATAGAGGCGACTGACGAGGACGTCTATATAGCTTGGACGGATACTAGGCTTGGGAGACCCGAATCACCCAACATGAAAATAGGGTTCGCTAGATCGGGGCATATCCCGCTGCCCACCATCTTGATCTCGCCTCCGGCGGGTGCGGCTGGGCAGAAGGTCACGATAATTGGGGAGAACTTCATCCCAGATAAGGAGGTCTATATCCAAGTCGGGGACGCATACGTATCGGTCGCCAGAACAGATTATGAGGGAAAGTTTAAGGTCGATATATTCATGCCCATGCTTGGGGAGGGACCGTACAGGGTTAGAGCAATAGATGTTTCAGGAAACCGAGCTGAGGGATACTTCTATGCGGAGTTCGGGATGGACACTATTAAGAAGACCTTGAGAAAGCATGAGGAAAGCTATCAAGAGATGTTGGATGAGATTTTAAAGCTCAAGAAGGGGGTCGAGGAGGTCGCTAAGAAGATCGAGGCTAACTCGAGTTCTAGGCAGGAGCTCATAAGCAGAATCGAAGCTCTAAGATCGGAGGTCGAATCGCTAACCCAACTAACCCACATACTAGCAGTGCTCCTAATAATCTCGGCGGCGATAATCGCGTTGATTATGATTAAGGTCTGGAGGATGAGGAAATGAGGCGCGTATTAACGCTCATAATCATAGTGCTTTTAATGGCGACCATAGCGCCGATGATGGCTGAGGAGAAATACGTTCCTCCCCACGATCAGCCCGGACCCGCTGTCGATAGGCTCATCTTTAAGAAGGTCGACCAGGATCTAGCGCCGAAGCTCATTGAGAGGGGAGATATAGACATCTATCTCTATAACTTGAAGATCTCGACGGCGTATGAGTATCTTAAGAGTAGGAAGGTTAGGATCTATGAAGCCCCATCATCCATGATATCGATCTTGATGAATCCCGCGCCTGCTCCTAAGGGATCCCTAAACCCATTATCGATTAAGAGGATTAGGTGGGCGATCCAATTCTTGATCGATAGGGATTCCATCGCTAATTCGATCTATCGAGGCTTCGCCCTCCCAATGTACTCCCATGTATCCCCACTCGACTACGATTACTTGGTCGTTGCCGGGGCGTTGAAGGAGCTGGGGATAACCTATGATCCAGACTATGCCAAGGAGACCATCTTTGAAGAGATGAGGAAGGCTGGGGCGGAGCTGGTTAATGGTAAGTGGATCTATGAGGGGAAGCCTGTTGAGCTAAAGTTCATCATAAGGATCGAGGACGAGAGGAGGGAGATAGGTAACATGCTCGCCGAAGAGCTCGAAAAGCTGGGATTCACGGTCAAGAGACTATACAAGGACTTCGCCCAAGCCCTCTCAATAGTCTATAGAACCGATCCAGCCGCATTTGAATGGCATCTATATACAGAGGGCTGGGGGAGGGGGGCTGTCGAGAGATATGACTATGCGACGATAAACCAGATGTGTGCCCCTTGGCTCGGATATATGCCAGGATGGCTCGAATACGGGTTCTGGCAATACAGGAACAAGCGATTGGATGAGCTTGGGAAGAGGCTCTTCAAGGGAGAGTATAAGGACTTAGCCGAAAGGAACGAATTCTATGTCGAGGCGACGAAGCTCTGCCTACAAGAATCGATTAGAGCTTGGGTGGTGATAGTAATGAACGCCCTACCCGCCAGAGCCGATCTAAAAGGGGTCTCAACCGACGCGGTCTCAGGTCTAAGATCACTCTGGACACTCAGGTCGGCTTACGTAGAGGGCGGAGAACTCAAGGTAGGCCATCTTTGGGTGAGGCCATACATGGGATCGGCTTGGAACCCTATCGCGGGCTTCACCGATGTTTATAGTGTGGATATTTGGAGACAGCTCCACGACCCACCGATCTGGAGAGATCCCTCGACCGGGATCCCGATGCCATTCAGGGCCAACTACACGGTTGAGACCGCTGGGCCTGAAAGATGGATCGATGTGCCGGAAGACGCCTTCATCTGGGACTCTAAGAGTAATTCATGGGTTAGGGTTGGTGAGGGAGTTAAGGCTAGGAGCAAGGTCGTCATAGACTATAGCCTATACTTCAAGTCTAGGTGGCATCACGGGATAGGGATGGATTGGAGCGATGTCCTATACTCAATATACCAGACATTCGACATGGCATATAATCCAGAGAAGTCTAAGATCGAGGTGGCTCTAGCGGCCACAAGCAAGCCGATACTCGAGACATTCAAGGGATTCAGAATCCTAGACGAGTATAGGTTGGAGGTTTACGTCGATTACTGGCATCCAATTAAGGACTACATAGCCGAGTATGCTCAGCCATGGGGGGCGAGCATGCCATGGGAGATATTATATGCGATGGATATACTGGTCTTCGAGGAGAAGAAGGCGGCTTATAGCGATACCGCCGCCGCTAGGATGCAGGTCGATTGGCTGAACTTGATAGAGCCTAAACAAGCCAGAAGGCTTGTAGGTATCCTTAGAAGGTTGATCGAGGCTGGAGAATATCCTAGAAACATCTTTGAGATCCCAGCATCTAAGGAATGCTTTGAGAGCGTCGATGATGCTTTAAAGAGATACTCAGCCTCGATTAAGTGGTTTAAAGGTCATGGCCACTTGGTGATAAGCAACGGCCCATTCTATCTAGAGAAGATAGGGACTGTGGCAGAGCAATACGCTGAGCTTAGAGCTTTCAGGGATCCAAGCTATCCATTCAAGCCCTCAGCCCTCTATGTCGGCCGGCCCAAGAGGATAGAGCTCGATGTCCCCAGAATAGTGAACGCTATTAAGGGGGAGCCTCTAAAATTGGATGTTCACGTGGAGGGGCCTGGAAAGCTCGGCCTAAAGCTCATTCTACTCGACCCATATTCTGGGAAGATAGTCTATGAGGCGCATGCAGAGAAGGGCTTGATCGAGATACCCGCCGAGGTCTTCAAAGACTTAAGGGAGGGGATCTATAAGCTATCCATAATAGCTTACAGCGACTCCATCTCAATAGTCTCCGAGAGGGTCGTCGAGATAAGCTTGAGTGAGAAGCCTCCTGTAAAGCCTACGATAACCCGGACAATCACCACGACCAAGACCGAGGAGCTTAAGCCGCCCGAGAGACCGTCGATAATCACCCCAACCCTAATCATGGTAATCGTGGTAGTGATCATAGCCGTCTCGATCATCGCCTTAAAGTTCAAGAAGAAGTAAACGGTTATATCCAACCGTTTTAAGACTTCATGCGAGAAGCCTTGAGATATCTCAGGGAAATTACATACGTTGTTTTGGTTGTCGCGGCCATAACTTGCTTCATCCTCGGATATCATCTCGGTCAAGCATATATGGCTCAAGAAGTAGAGGCACGTCGGGTGAAGATCGATCATCTGAAGAAGGAGATCCTAGGTTTAGAGGATAGGGTTAAGGAGCTCGAGGATGAGCTTATGGAGCTTAAGTCAAAGAATTCAGAGCTGTTGAAGGTAAGAGAGACCCTTAAGTCAAGGATTAATGAGCTGACCTCAAAGCTGGAGAAGGTGACTGAGGAGCTTAAGGAGGCTAAGAGGGTGGCTGAAGAGGAGAAGGCTCACGGCGCAGAGCTCGAAGCTAAGCTATCCAAGCTGTCGAGGGCGGTTGAGGTGCTTAAAGCTGACAAGGAGCTTCTAGTGGCCTTAAAGGCTGAAGTCCCTGAAACTAGGGAGGACGCTGAGAGATTTTGGAATGACACGAGGGAGTTGATCGAGAGAATAGATCCGAATATGGCCCCGATGATAGACAAGATACTCTACTATCTTGATAGTTACTTTGACTGGATTGAGGCGGCTCCCCCGGAGAACGCGACGAGAGAAGAGGTCTGCGAATGGCTCCTAAACTATACGACGAACTTTGAGGCTCAGCAGTATGGAAGAGCTATACAGGATTTCAGAAGCGCGGCATACAACCTAATAATCTCCCATCTAAATGAGGTCTTGATAGCCTTGGAGGAGGTAAGATGAGGAGAGCATACATATTCCTACTGATAATGATCCTTCTAGCATCGATCCATTCAATCCATGCTGAGGCTCCGGAGCCCGGAACGGGTTTCGCGACAGCCCCCCTCCTTAAGGATGGAGTTTACGATTATCATTTAGCGGTTGGTGAGGTCCACTTCTTTAAGGTTTGGCTTGAGACCGGCCAATCACTCCATGTAATGATGAGAGTCCCGGTAGGCCAAGACTTTGACCTCTATCTCCTAAGCCCTGAGAGAGATCTGCTAGAGCGGAGCACTAGGCCGAGAGGTGAGGTCGAGACGGTATCCTGCCAAGCATCGTATCCAGGATTCTATTACGTCCTCATCTCCAGCTATGGTGAGTCGAGCGGCCTCTACACCTTGAGGATAAGGATAATCGATCAGCCGACTAAGACCATTACGGTGACATGGACCGAGACCGTCTATCTTACCGAGACTGTTAGTTCGCCGATCCTAAAGCTTGAAACCGTGACGAGGACTATCCATGTGACCAGAACCGAGGTGGAGACGATATATGTTGAGAGGTTTCCATGGATCTTCATCAGCACGGTGACCTTAGGCGTCTTGATAATGTCTGGATTGATCGTGATGGCGATCATCATCAAGCGGGAGAAGGGCGGCTAAACCTCTCAGGGATCTATGAGCCCAGCTCAGATCTTTAAACACATATCTTAACCCGAACCCCTCTTAAAGAATCGATCCATTATCCCCGGCTAATAGGTGGCAGGCCACCGAGTGCCCCTTCTTCACCTCTAAAAGTACGGGTTCAACCCTCTTGCAGATGGCCTTGGCATAAGGGCATCTTGGATGAAACCTACAGCCTGTTGGAGGGTTTATCGGACTCGGAGGCTCGCCTCTTAGGGTCTTCCTATCTCTAAACCTATTCCTCGGGTCAGGTTCTGGAACCGCCTCGATCAAGGCTTGAGTGTATGGGTGGAGTGGGTTGTCTAGGAGTTCCCTCGGATCAGCTCTCTCAACTATCTTGCCCAGATACATGACCGCTACCTCATCGCTGAAGTGCTTGGCAGTCGCTATATCATGGGTTATGTACATGAAGGTTATTCGATATTTTTCCTGTAAGCTTCTCAGGAGATAGAGGATCTCAGCTCTGCTGGAAGCGTCTATCATCGAGACAGGCTCATCCGCAACTACGTAATCGGGTCTGAGTATCAAGGCCCTAGCTATCGAGACCCTCTGCCTCTGGCCTCCGCTGAGCATATGAGGATACTTGAGGAGAAATTCGTCGACCGGCGTCAGCCTAACATCCTCCAAAGCCTTTGAAACCCTCTCAAGCCTATCCCTCTCGTCCATCTTTTCATGGAGGATTAGAGGCTCCTCAACTATCTGCTTAACGGTCATGAATGGATCTATGCTGGAGTATGGGTCTTGGAAGATCATGGCCGTCCTCCTCCTAAACCATCTCAAATCAATCTCCGGAGAATCCGTGATATCTACTCCATCGAAGATTATTCTACCTGACGTGGGCTTGAGAAGCCTCAAGGATAGTCTCCCCAACGTCGTCTTACCGCATCCAGACTCTCCAACCAATGCCAAGGTCCTACCCCGCTCAATGCTCAGATCCACTCCATCCACGGCCTTAGCATAAAGCCTCTTGAAGATCCCAGCCCTAACCTCAAAATACATCTTAACATCCTCTAGCCTAGCAAGCTCCCCCAACTCGATCACCATAGATCCAGCACTTAATGAAGCGGCCATCATCTAGTCTAAGATCCGGAGGATCTTCAGCGAAGCATCGCGCCTTAGCATGGAGACATCTTGGATGAAACCTGCAGCCGGCTGGAGGGCTTACTAGATCTGGCGGAGCTCCTGGGATGAACTCGGGAGGCTTGTCGGATCTAAGCCTTGGTATCGATGCCAATAGTTTCTGAGTATATGGATGTTTTGGATCTAGTAGGATCTGCTCAGCCGTTCCGAGCTCAATTATCTGACCAGCATACATAACCGCTATCCTATCGCAGAGGTCGCTCGCCAAGGCTATATCATGGGTTATGAAGATCATGGATAGACCAAGCTCCCTCTTCAACCTCTTCAATAGGTTCATTATCTGGGCTTGAACGCTGACATCTAGAGCTGAGGTCGGCTCATCAAGTATCACGAGCTTCGGGTTCATGACCAAAGCGGTTGCGATGACCACCCTTTGCTTCATCCCCCCACTAAGCTCATGGGGATACCTGTCGAATACGTCTTCTGGGAGACCTACGAGTCTCAGCTTATCGACTGCTACCTTGTATGCCTCATCCCTACTCATCCCAGCATTGATCATTAAGGGCTCGGCCACCTGAAACCCAACCTTCAGAACCGGGTTTAGGGTGTTCATCGCTCCTTGAAAGACCATCGAGATGAGCTTCCACCTAACCCTCCTCCTAACCTCATCCTCATCCAGCTCAACGACATTCAACCCATCTATGACCACCTCACCCTCATATCTCCCAGTATTCGCTGGCAACGCCTTGATGATCGCGATAGCCATGCTCGTCTTACCGCAT
This sequence comes from uncultured Nitrososphaeria archaeon, assembly GCA_964451435.1. Lineage (GTDB taxonomy): Archaea > Thermoproteota > Nitrososphaeria_A > Caldarchaeales > Wolframiiraptoraceae > AUK039. The sequence continues at coordinate 15,138 of CAYVHW010000001.1, forward strand.
CCAGACTCTCCGACGACCCCTAACGCCTCCCCATACTCGACATCGAATGAGATGCCGTCGACCGCCTTAACCAGCCCTCGCTCAACCCTATAGTAGAGCCTTAGATCTCGAACCGATAGGAGCGGCATCCTAAGGGCTTGGAGCTTGACCCGATATTTATCGCATTCTCCTAAGCCTTGGATTCACGACGGGTTCAAGCCCCAAGGCTATCAAGACGAAGGTTATCGCGGCGAAGACTATGAGGAGTCCTGGAGGTAAGGTCCACCACCAATATCCTAGGTAGACGGCCCCGCTCCTGAAGCCATATTCGAGTATCTGGCCCCAAGTCGGTATGGTTGGGTCTCCTAGACCTAGAAAGCTTAGAGATGCTTCTGCCAGGATCGCTGAGGGTGTGAAGAAGATCATCTGGGCGAAGATGAATGGGGCTATCTGGGGGAAGATGTGCCTCAGCATGATCCACCATCTAGGAGCGCCTATCGAGACCGCTGCCTCGATGAATTGACTCGACTTAATCTGAAGTATCATGGGTCTAACGATTATCGCCAGCCCCGGCCAGCTAAATGCTATCAAGATCGCGAAAATTATGACTAGCCTCGGCATCACGGCTCCCAGAATGAAGGTGAAGAAGATGAGGATTGGGAGGAGGGGTATGTTCAGGAGTATATCACATATCCTTTGAATGCATGTATCAACCCTTCCTCCAAGATATCCGCTTATGATCCCGATGATCGCCCCTATCGCCGTGGTTATCGTCGAGGTTACAACTCCTATCAAGAGGGCTATGGGAAACCCGAATAAGAGGCCTACCGCGAGATCTCTTCCAAGAGTATCTGTTCCAAGAGCGCCATAGGTTCTGCCGCCGAGGACGAGTCTCACCAAGCCTATCGAGTCTCTCGGATCATAGGTCAATGCCTTGATTATGAAGCGATACCTTCCTTTCAAGACATCGAACCTCGGCTTCCTCTGATCGATTAGCTCCCCGAATAAGATCCTCTCGATGCCTATTTTAGCTATATTCTCCCTCTCAAGCTCGACTCCATAGACTCTCTTAATCATCCTAGCTAAAGCCGAGATTACAGCTGGATCTCCTGAGAGGCTCAGCCTCTTAGGGGCTTCGACGTATCTCCTGTAGGGTGGTGATTCTCCAGCTCTAGGGCTTGAGACGGAGATCGACGTGAGATCGACGGAAACCGCATCAGGTCTCTCCAAGGTCACTAGGATTAGAGGAGGCTTCCTTGAGTGATAGACCACATCTCTAATCGATATCGAGATCATGGATGGGGTCTGATCATAATCGTATCTGAGATCGATGATGTATGTCAAGATCCTCGCGGCCCCCGCCTCCACGACCCTAGACGGCTCCCTCAGCTCCCAAACCATGTGGGGAGGGGGATTCTTGTCCGTGAATAGCCTACTCCAATCGGGTGGGACGGCCTTAGGGTTATCCGCCCAATAGGATGGATTGTTCCAAACCCTTAAGCCGAAGTCCCATGGATAGGTGAGCGCCACGTAGATCGAGATGGAGATCATGAAGGCTAAGAAGCATATGCCGATCCTCGAGTTCCAGCTCCTCCAAAACTCCCTCCAAGACTTCTCATACATCAGCCGAGCCTCCTCCTAGGGTAAGGGGTCCAGCCCTCATCCATAAAGCTTAACATCGAGGCTGGTTGTTAAGTCTTGGAGAAGACTTTAGGCTTAAACCCTTCACATGTTTCACCTCTTTAAGTCACAGATCATTATGATATGATAGGAGATTAAATCCTGATCCTTGGGTCTAAGGCTATGTAGAGGATTTCGAGGATGAATCTAGCCACCACGTAGATCAGGGTGTAGATATAGGTCAGTGCGGCGATTAACCCCTCCTCCATGGAGGTTATAGCCTGATAGTATAGGCTTCCCATCCCGGGCCATCCAAAGACCGTCTCGATCATTATGGATCCCCCGAGGGATCCGGCGAGCCCTAAGATTAGGTTCGTTATTATCGGCGGAGCAGCTACTCTGAGAATGTATCTCCTCCTAACGATCCTCTCCGGAAGACCCCTCATCCTAGCAGCGGCGACGAAGTCCTCCTGAGCGGTCGTCAAGACTATGGTCCTCGTCCCATAGATCCATCCACCGACCGAGACTAGGACTAGGGTTAGGATCGGTAGGACAGAGTGCCAGAGAAGGTCTAGAAGCATTTGAATGGGATCTTCAGGCGGAGGGGTGCTATACATTCCGCCTAGTGGGAAGATCCTTAGATAGAAGCCGAAGACTAGGATGAACATTATCCCGGTCCACCATGATGGTAGAGCGTAGGAGATCGCTGAGAGATATGATGTAATTCTATCAAGCCACGTCCCAGGCTTTGAAGCCACCTTCACCCCCATCCAGATCCCTAGAATCGCTGAGATGGCCACGGCCGTCGTTATGAGGAGGATCGTGTTCGGAAGCCTCTCGAGAATTATCTCAGAGATCAGCTGGCTTCCAGTGAATCCCTTGATAACCCTAGTTCTCCCAAGATCGAAGAAGGCTATCCTAAGCATCATTTGAGGCATCCTAACATACCATGGCTTATCCAATCCATATGCCCTATAGATCTCCTCTCGCTGAGCCTCAATAGCCTCCCTCAAAGCCTCAGGATCCTTGATCTTCATCGCTAAGGATCTTCTAACCTCTTGGAGGGTCTGCTCAGCCATCGATGTCAAGATCCTATCTGATATGCCTGTCAGCCCTAGAACTATGGTCAATAGGGCTAGTACGGCCACCACGACTAAGGCCAAGGATAGGAACCTGAGCAGGATCGTCCTTAATGCCCTCCTCAATCATTAACCCCCCTCCATCACTCCTCGACAACCTCATTCCTGATGAGCCCTATCCTCTCGATCCAAACCTCTATTATATCTCCAGCTTTCAGAAATTTTGGCTCGGGTTTCATCGCGTATCCGACTCCGGCTGGGGTTCCGGTCGCGATTATATCGCCTGGCTCTAGGGTCATGTTCATGCTGAGCTGGGAGACTATCGAGGATACTCCATGAATCATCTTTGAGGTGCTTGACTTCTGCCTAACCTCCTTATTCACCCTCGTCACGATCTTCAAGTCATTTGGATCCCCAACCTCGTCCGCCGAGACCAGATATGGCCCCATGGGGGCGAAGCTATCGAAGCCCTTACCCCTCGTCCACTGCCCGTCTCCGAATTGAATATCCCTCGCCGATACATCGTTTAAGACTATGTATCCGAAGACGTAGCTCAATGCCTCATCCTCACCAATGTTCTTACATCTCCTACCGATGACGACTGCTAACTCGCCCTCATAATCGAGTTGCTGAACTATTTTCGGCTTAACTATCGGGTCAAATGGCCCGGTCACGGCCGTGTTGGGCTTAAGGGTTATCGGGAGGCCGCTAGGAGGTTCGACTCCAAGCTCATCGGCTAGATCCACATAATTCAATCCAAGGCAGATTATCTTTCCGGGATTGGGTATTGGCGGATCTAGATGAACTGAGTAAATGGAGATTCTCTCCACATTAACCCCAGCTATGGCGGCATCTATAAACCCTTTAAGCTCATCATCGGGCAACAAGATCTTGACATCCCTCGGTATGCTCAGCCCTATCACCCCCTCGACGAACGATCTTGGGACAAACTCCGTCTTTGAGACCATGAATCCATAATCCCTCTCATCATCGACGCTATAGCTGACTATCCTCATCTAAGAGATCTCCACGAAACCGGATATATAAGTTCAATATTCGTGAAAGGGGATCAGCTTAAGGCTTCTCCATGAGAATTATGCTCTCCCTCGCCTCACCGATCTTAATCACCCTCCTAGTCGTCGCAACCCTCTTATTAACCGCCACGATCTTCTCGACCTTAAACCCAACTCTCTCGGCGAGATCCGCGATAAGAATATCCGAGTCGACGACCCTATCTGGAAAGACTCCGCCGGCAACTACCATCGCCACCTTACCACCATTTCGTAAAACCCTAAACATCTCCTCCAAGCATAGCTTGAGGTCGTGGAAATATGCCTTGGCAACTTCTGGAAGGTTTAGCTCGGGGAATTGGTCAGAGATGTTTTTGGGATTCAACCCGATGAACGATCTAATTGGATCGACGTGAACGTCTCCGAAGAACAATTCATACTCGATGCGATAAACTTTGGTGTATTCGATCTTGTTTAGGTATGGCGGTGACGTTATTATTGCGTCAAATGAATCGTCTTCGAGGAACTTAAGCCTCCTCGCATCCCCCAGATAGACCTCGATCTCACATGGCCTAAACCTTATCCTCTTAAGATCCTTGATCATGTTCTTCACAACTCTTCTAAAGAATTTTCTAAATGGTGGAACAGGCTTCTTCACAACCCTCAACACCGCCCCATCCTTGTAGGCAAAAGAGACCTTCATCGCGGCATTCATCAACGCGAGGGTGAAAAAGTTTCTGATATTGGGATCGTCTATTCTCCTAATCTCCTCCCTGAAGAAGATTATGTCCTCTAGGGAAGGCTTGAGGAAAAATCTCTTAACGAATCCGCTAACATCTGAGAGATCATATTTCCTGAACGGACGGGATAGAAGCCAATCCCTAACCCTAATGAGCTCATCTAAATCATAATTAGCCGTCTTAACTTGAGAGACGAAGACGGCGAGGGGGGCTGCGTCAACACCAACCGCGTCTACTCCGTATTCCTTCGCGGCGAGCAGGGTCGTCCCCGACCCCACGAATGGATCTAAAATTCTCCACCCATCATCGACTCCGAACTCCTCGAAAGTCATTAAGACGAAGTCTCTTGAGAACCCCTCCTTAAAGAAAAAACCATCGATAGACTGGATACTGTTTATTTGGGACGAATGTGACCAATTTTCCCAGATCCCATCTCTCCTCGATCACCATTCCCTAATATCTCATCCATCGCGCCTCCTAATATCCATCACTATCGACGTTGAGGACATCATAGGCCACTATGGCTCAGCTTTATGCTCAACGATCCTCAAGATTACGGCGGTCTCCGTATGCTTAACTCCCCGAACCCTCCTAATCTTATCGATGCACTCGTTTAGGCTCGACACGCCTCCGGCGGAGATCATCACCATCGCATCGAATCTGCCCGTGAGTTCGTAGACGGACTCAACCTCCGGGATCCTAGATATTCTCTCGATCACCTCCTCTGCGAGATCTCCTCGATCAAGGGTTAGGAATGTCACGGCGTTTATCACGTAATCCTTGCTGAGCTCTATCGTGAACCTCTTAATGACGCCTCTCTCGACCAAGAGCCTGACCCTCCTCCTAACAGCTCCCTCCGAGAGCCCTATCCGCTTACCAATCTCTATGAAAGACATCCTAGAGTTCCGCTTCAAGAGATCGATTATCCTCAGATCCACATCATCAAGCGCTCTCCGATAGGTTTCCATGGCCAAAACAGATCCATTAATCCCATAAAAACATAGCGTCCATAATCAAGATCTTAGAAGATTCCTCCAGCATTTTCTCTGGAGCTGAAAACCGTGTTTCTCGTCAATAGATTAGATGGCTCGCCATAGATCTCAATAAATTATGTACGGATAGTATTTATCCTGCATACCGTGACCTCGATGTGGAATTGGATCTAACCAACATGGTGATCGTCATAGGATACCTGTTATCCTTCTTGATGGCCATAGCGCTGGGAGGAAACGATGCGGCCACTCCCTGCGACACCTCGGTCGGCGCGAGGGTTATATCGGTTAGGAGGGCGGTATTGCTCTTCGCGGTCTTCACGAGCGTCGGAGCATTGACTCAAGGATATATGGTGATGAAGACCATTGGGAGGGGAATAGTTCCAGCGATAGATCTTCTAGGGGTTTTGGTGACGATCTCCGTCGCCTTCAGCTGGATAATGTTCTGCAACTACTTTGGGCTTGAGATATCTGTGACCCACTCAATAATAGGAGCTGTCATCGGATATGGTTTTGCATCGTATGGGTTGAGTGGGATTAATTGGGGACTCGTGGAGAAGGTGATCATAAGCTGGATCTCATCACCCTTCCTCGCCATGATCCTAGCATACCTGTTCTACAAGCTGATAATTCACGCATTTAAGGAGAATAATTCTATAGCGTCAAGGGTTATGCCAACCCTGCTGATAATGTCGCTATGCTACTCAGCATACGCATTCGGGACAAACGATATAGCAAATTCCACAGGGGTCTACGTGACGGTCAGCGAGATAATCTTCGGCGGAGCTCCAGAATCCAACGTCATGTTCATCCTAGCGATAATTGGATGCGTCGGGGTGGCCATCGGAGGACTCGTCCTAGGAGCTAGGGTGATCGGAACCGTCGCCTTCAAGATAACCAAACTCGACCCGATATCAGGCTTCGCCGCAGAGCTCTCAAATGCTCTCGTAGTCCACATGTTCACGACGATACCATACTTTTTATTCGGATATGGGATACCGGTCTCCACATCATTGGCCGGCGTGGGATCGGTGATAGGAGTCGGCCTCGCCATGTATAGATCTGCTGGAATAAATAAGAGAACTATAATGAGGCTGTTTACGGCGTGGGTTGCCTCCGTAGTCGCGACGGCGTTAGCGAGCTATATCCTCTACTCAATAATCTTCCCGATAACTGGGCCAATACTTAAACCAAAACCTTAATTATGTCTCACAATATGTCACAGCTGGGTGGTTTAGCTGTTTAAGGGGCATCCTATGATTTGGATAGGGAGAAGGAAAGAGCGTGAGGTCTTAAAACTCTCAAAGAGACATTTTGAGAAGGTGTTGGAGCTCGCAAAGTCATTTAGACAATATGTGACCTTATATGCTGATTGTAGGATGGATGAGGCATCACGACTATATGAGAACTCGATATTCCAGCTAGAGAGGCAGGCTGACGACCAGAAAGAGAAGATCCTCTTAGAGGTCTCTAAGGGACCCTTCCACCCAATCGATAGGGAAGACGTTATCCGACTGGTCTTAACGATGGATGATATAGCGGCGAATCTGAAGTCGGCTGCGAGAAAACTGCTCTACACAGATCCATGCGATGCTCCCAACGATATTAGAAACGACCTCCTCAGGCTCACAGACCTTTTAGTCGAGCTCGTCTTAAAGCTTGGAGAAGCCTTAGACGCCCTGATAAGCGGTTCAAAGGAGGTGTTAAGGCTCGCCGACGCGGTTGAGCGCAAGGAGGAGGAGATAGATGAATTTAGACATGGCCTGATAGCTAGGATCTTGACCTGGGGAGACTTCGCCAAAAAGCTCAGCAATGTGCTCATGTTGAAAGAGGTCGCCGAGAACATCGAGAATGCATCGGATAAGGGTGAAGATGTCGCAGACCTCATCAGGACTATAGCGATAGCAGGCTCCCTATAGCGAGCTCGCCCAAAGCACGTCAATATAGGTTAAATGAGCGCGGCGGGAGGGATTTGAACCCTCGAGGCCCAATGGGCCACAGGCTCTCCAGGCCTGCCCCCTACCAGGCTAGGGTACCGCCGCTCACTGCATTGACTTCATGAGAGTTTTCTGTGTTCCCTCAATTAAAGATTATCTGGAGATGGGGCCGTGGCTGATGTTTAGTTAAGGTTTAAGAAATTGACCATGGACATTATCTAGGTATGTCCGCAAGGGAGCCCAAATCTGGAGAGGAGTTCTATCATGTTAGGGTTAAGCCCGGAGATATATCCGGATACGTCCTATTGCCGGGAGATCCTGGAAGGGTTCCGATAATAGCTGAACTCTGGGATGAGGGATGGGAGGTCTCCTTCCACCGAGAGTTTAGGGTCTGGTCTGGGAAGATAGATGAAAAGCCTATCTCAGCCTGCTCAACCGGAATCGGCTGTCCCTCAACCGCGATAGCGATCGAGGAACTCGCTAGGGCGGGAGCGCATACGTTTATTAGGGTTGGGAGCACGGGCGCGATACAGCCTGAGATAGAGCTGGGGGATCTGATAATCTCCGTTGCGGCGATGAAGCTTGAGGGAACCAGCCTCCAATATGCTCCATCAACCTATCCAGCACACGCGGATTACGAGGTAGTCTTGGCCTTAATCGAGGCGGCAGAATCCCTAAACCTAAGATATCATCTGGGCGTGACCGCCTCAACCGATAGCTTCTACCTAGGTCAAAGTAGGCCGGGCTTCAGGGGATATGAATGGAGTTATTCAAAGCATCTGTTGGATGATTTGAGGGCTATGGGAATCCTAAACTTCGAGATGGAGACATCCACCCTCTTCACCCTCGCATCCATCTACAAGCTTAGAGCAGGCTCAGTCTGCGCAGTCTTCGCGAACCGAGTCAAGGACACCTTCAAGGTGGTTGGGGAGAGAGAGGCCGCGAAGACCGCGGTTGAGGCCGTGAAGATTCTTCAAGAGTGGGATGAGCTCAAGGAGAGAAGGAGGAAGAAGAGAATCTACCCAACCCTTCTCAAGGAGTGGTTGCAGAGCAGGAGAAAATAAGCTTAATTAGTAAGGTTCATTAGACTAGATCCGTGAGGAGTTGATGAAGTCGATCGGAGGTAGGCTTGAATGAGCGTTGTGAAGAATGCGCTTAAAGTATTTGGTGGGAAGAGTGATGAGAAGGAGTTCAGAGGGTTTAGGAAGATGAGAGGACCTCCACCCAAGAAGGGGGAGATCTTGGTCAAGGCGGAGAACGTCGTCAAGGGATTCCCGGGTATCTGGGAGCATCTAATACTCGATCACATAAACTTCGATGTTAGGGCTGGAGAGGTTCACGCGCTTCTAGGAGAGAATGGGGCTGGGAAGACCGTCCTCGCAAACATCCTCTCAGGCTTCTACGTCATAACATCCGGTCAAATCTATGTTAGGGGCAAGCCCGTCAAGTTCAGCTCTCCTAGAGACGCGTTGGAACATGGGATAGCCATGGTCCACCAAGAATTCACCCTAGTCCCAACCCTAACCGTGGCTGAAAACATCGCATTAGGTCTAAAGGAATATGGTTCACTGAGCTTCCCACTCAAGGAGATTGAGAGAAGGCTTGCGGAGCTCTCAGAGCGCTATGGTCTCAAGGTCGATCCAAAGGCCAGGGTTGAGGACCTATCCGCTGGAGAAAAGCAGAGAGCCGAGATTATGAAGGTATTGTATTGGGAGCCAGATGTATTGATCTTGGACGAGCCGACATCCATGCTAACCCCACATGAGGTCGATGAGTTATTCAAGGTCTTGAGGGGTATGGCGGCTGAGAATAAGGGAGTAGTCTTCATAACCCATAGGATCGAGGAGGTGATGAAGGTCGCAGATCGAGTAACCGTCCTAAGGCTTGGAAAGTTCATGGGAACAAAGCCCATCCAAGAGACGACCAAGGAGGAGCTGCTGAGATTAATGATAGGAGAGGTTGAGCCTTTCAGACCCGTTAGAAAACCCGTGAAAAGCGAGAGACCTGTGCTGGAGGTGAGAGATCTTCACGTAATTGGGAGGGAGGGAGTCGAGGCCGTTAGAGGCGTAACATTCACGGTCAGGGAGGGAGAGATATTCGGGATAGCGGGGGTTGCTGGGAACGGACAGAGAGAGCTCGTCGAGGCATTAACCGGATTGAGGAAGGTGAAGAGCGGTAAAATAATAGTCATGGGCAAGGATGTGACGAACAAGTCTCCGAGGGAGTTGGCCAAGCTCGGCGTCAGACACATACCAGAGGATAGGAGGGGGGTTGGCGTGGCCGAACCCATGACATTTGGAGAGAATATAATGATGAGAGATTATTGTTCGCCGCCATTCTCAAAGAACGGCATAATAGACTACGATTTCGTTACGAGGCACGCGAAAGAACTCATCAAGAAGTTTGAGATACTCACCCCCGACATCTGGGATACAGAGGTGAGGATATTATCAGGTGGAAACATCCAGAGACTCATACTCGCGAGAGAGCTATGGGTCGAGCCAAAGCTCTTGATAGCCTTCCACCCAACCTACGGATTAGACATGAAGGCGTTGACCCACACACATAAACTCTTCATGAGGCTTAGGGAGAAGGGATCCGCCATCCTCTTAGTCTCCGAGGACCTAGAGGAGGTAATGTCCTTAAGCGATAGAATAGCCGTGATGTTCAGAGGCAAGTTCATGGGCGTGGTCGACGCATCTAAGGCGACCGTTGAGGAGATAGGGATGATGATGGCTGGAATGAAGCCTAAAGGAGTCTCAGCTTAATGCTCCTCATCCAAATATAGTCGCAAAGAATTTATATCAGAAGCATAATAGAATACCTGTGAATCGTATGAGGCGAAATACTAGTGCAATCACCAAAACAGCAGCCATTATCATCGCCGTTATAATCATCGTGGCGGGAGTCGGCGGATTCCTATACTGGTGGACGAGGCTTGGTCCAGCCGCTCCAAGGAAGATTAAGATCGCCGTCGTATCGGACATAGGAGGCAGAGGAGATCTATCGTTCAACGATATGGCGTTTAAAGGCGGAGAAGAGGCTGAGAAAGACTTCGGCGTAGAGATGATTGAATTGATAAGCAAGACTGAAGCGGACTATGTTCCAAACCTCGAGACGGCTGCGAAAGATCCTGATGTAAAGTTAATCGTCGGAGTTGGATTCCTATTAAGCGATGCACTCGTTAAGGTTGCGATGAAGTATCCTGATAAGAACTTCGCTGGAATAGACACCTATTCCCAATCAATAGTTAAGGACAAGTATCCAGACAAGTATCCCTTGCCAAACCTGATGGACATAACCTTCGAGGAACATAAGGGAAGCGCATTGGTGGGCGCAATCGGATGCCTTCTAGCAGCATACTATAACGAGAAGGGCGGAAACTATCCATATATTGGAGGAGTATTCGGGATAGAGATACCGGTTCTATGGAAATTCGAGATAGGATATAAGTGGGGATGCGACTGGGCGCTAAAGTGGTATGAGAAGAAATTTGGACATAAGGCTCCGATAATCGGAGAAGACTCAAGATATGGATCCGGACCGAATTGGAAGGATGGAATGTATTGTCCATCGGAGACCCCTGGAGAATGCTGGTATAAGGGTAGAGTCCTATGGACCTATACAGGAACCTTCAGCGACATAACCAAGGGATATGAGGCCGCCAAGCCCATGTATGCTAAGGGAGCTATCGCCGTCTACAACATAGCTGGGCCACTGGGGCTTGGAATAAACCGCGCTGTTAAGGAGATCGCCGAGGCCAAGGGATTGAAGATGGGTCCACCGTTCTGGATTGGAGTAGACGCTGACCAAGACTGGATTAATCCTGGATTCGTCATTGTTAGCATGGTTAAGAGAGTTGATCGAGGAGTCTACTATGCGACGAAGCTGACCGTGGAAGGGAAGTTCAGGGAGGTCGTGAAGGAGTATAATGGAGTCATGACCTTAGGAATTGGAACGAAGATCCTCGGAACATTAATGGAAGGAATCTCCGCGAGCACCCTTAAGGACTTAGACGAGTTCGTTGAGATGGGAGTTAGAGCCGAGAAGCTAACCGGAAAGAAGGTCTTGCCGATGCCTCCGGATCAGATAAAGGAGACCGTTAAGAAGATGCGTGAATCGGTCGCGCCATGGATCTGGGAGGCCGCGAAGGAGCTTGAGGACAAGATAAGGAATGGTGAAGTAGAGGTTCCATGCGTCTTCACAAAGGAGAAGATAGATTATTGGAGGAACATCCTTGGCTAAAAACATCCCTTTATCTTTTTTATCCAACCAATTCCAAATATACTTAAATTAACTGAGGTGAGAAGTTGGCCTCAGCCGCCATTCAAAAGTTTAAACGACCTTTACTCGAATCTCTACTCGCGATAATCGTGGGCTTCATCGTCGGCGCAATCGTGATGGCCATGTTCGGCTACGATCCAATCGCCGCATACTCGGCACTCCTCGTCGGATCAATTGGATCACTTGATGGGATATGTGAAAGCTTGGCTAACGCCACGCCACTGATGCTCACTGGATTAACCTTCGCCATCGGAATGAAGTCCGGATACTTTAACGTAGGCGCTGAAGGACAAGCGTATCTCGGCGCAATAGGAGCGATTATGATTGGAAGCGTAATACATCTGCCATATGGAATCCATCTAGCAGCAGCGACGCTCTTCGCCATGTTCATGGGGGCAATATGGTCTCTACCGGTTTCGGCGTTAAAGGCTTGGAGAGGAGTTCACGAAGTAGTATCGACGATAATGTTGAACTGGATAGCATTATTCTTCGTCAGATACTTGATAGAATATCACTACTATGAGCCTGGAAGAGCTGAGAGAGCTATGCCCGTCTTGCCAACCGCTCGCTACCAAGTTTTGGGAGCATCCCTAACGACCGTGATCTTCGTGGCAGTGGCTTTCATGTTCTTCGCATACTTCCTCTTATGGAGGACCACCCTAGGATATGAGCTTAGATTAACTGGAAGCAATCCGGAAGCCGCGAGATACATCGGAATAAACTCGACGAGAGTAATATTCCTAAACTTCTTCCTTGGAGGATTGGCGGCGGGATTAGCTGGGGCAACACAGGTTTTAGGAAGACCTCCTTCATGGACCATTTACAAAACTCTTGGAAACGTCATAAATTTGGGATTCGATGGAATAGGAGCAGCTCTAATAGGTAGAAATCACCCCGTGGGAATAATATTTGCCTCGATATTCCTCGGAATGTTATCATATGGAGCGAGGTTCATGATGTATCTCGGAGTGGATCCAGATCTAACTAGGGCGATAAACGGGGTCATAATCATAGCCCTATCCCTACCAGAACTCTATAGAATTATTAGGAGGTTCATAGTTGGGAGGGAAGCTGAATGAAGATTCCGAAAAAGCTTAGCTGGTTCATAATAGGAGTCGCGGCCCTAATAGGAATCCTCTTCTCTCTAAGCATGGTTGGAATAGAGCCGAAAGACTTACTCGAGACAACGTTCATGGCGATGACTCCCCTAATCCTAGCCGCCGTGGGTGAATGCCTGGATGAGAAGGCTGGAGTGGTTAACATAGGACTTGAGGGAATCTTCCTAATCACGGCGGTGACAGGCGTATATTGGGCGGAGATAATTGGAGACGGTGTAGGCGGATTGATAATCGGCGGAGCTATCTTGGGAGGACTCATAGGATTATTATTCGGGATCATAAGCACCTATGGTAAAGCAGCTCAGGTAGTCGCGGGAATGGGTCTAAATGTCTTCGGCTTAGGATTCGTCCCATTCCTTATGGTCGCTTTATGGGCATTTCCAGGAATCCATATGTTCGATCCAAAGCTCGTCATAAGAACCATAGACATACCGGTTGGAGGAGAGATCTTCAGGCTAAGCCCCATAACGGTCTTCGCGATAATAGTGGTGATAGTCGTCGATATAATCCTCTACCACACGCTTCTAGGTCTTAGGATCCAAGCAGCTGGAGAGAAGCCGGAGGCCATAGACGTGGCTGGCGTGAACGTTAATCACATCAGGATCTTGGCCAGTACCGTCTGCGGAGCTTTAACCGGTATTGGAGGAGCGTTCATGCCCTTAGGGTGGTTCGGCGGATTGGTCAAGGAGATAACGGCTGGAAGGGGATTCATAGCTTTGGCGGCGGTCGTCTTCTCAGGTCTAGACCCCATCCTGGCGGCAGTCTCATCATTCATCTTCGGATTCTCCGAGGGATTAGCCTTCACCGTCATGATAACCCCCGGGGTTAAGGAGGTCGTCCCACACTACTTCATCAAGATGATACCATATATCGCGACCATAGTCGCCCTAGCCATCGTAGGCTCCAAGAGATTTCCAAAGGCACTCGCCAAGCCATACATCCGAGAATAACCTCGATTTTTCCAAAACATCTCCTTCCATCGATTTAGAATCCTTCTACGAGTTTAGAACTTGGAAAACCTTATAAGGGCTTTAACTCTCTAGAAGAAAGTGAGATTAACATTAACCACCATCTCGGATTGGATGTGATAAAATGTGTGGGATCATAGGCTATATTGGAAATAGGAGGGCCGCCCCAATCCTATTGAAGGGTCTCAAACACCTAGAGTATAGGGGTTATGACTCCGCGGGCATGGCGACTCTGAGCTCAAGGGTCGAGGTCAGGAAGGATGTCGGGAAGATTGAGGATCTTGAGAAGAGGTTGAGGTTTGAGGAGATGGAGGGTGAGGTTGGCATAGGGCATACGAGGTGGGCGACCCATGGAAAAGTCACCAAGGAGAACGCTCACCCCCACTTCTCACAGAACAGGAAGATCTACGTAGTCCATAATGGGATAATCGAGAACTATCAAGAGCTGAGGGAGTTCTTAAAGGAGAATGGGTTCAATTTTTATAGCGAGACCGATACAGAGGTAATCCCAAACCTCATCCAATACGAGATGGAGAGGGGAAAGAACTTCGAAGAAGCGTGTAAGGCGGCGTTAAAGAGATTGGAGGGAAGCTTCGCCGTAGTCATAATGCATGAGGGCGAGGAGAAGCTTATAGCGGCGAGGAGAGGATCACCTCTAGTCATAGGGGTTGGGGATGGAGAATACTTTGTGGCGAGCGATATACCGGCCTTCTTAGAATTCACGAAGAAGGTAATCTTCATGTACGACTGGGACTTCGCGGTCATAACCAAGAACGGCGTAAAGTTCTACAATTTGAGAGAAGGTAAAGAGGTTGAGAGGAGCATAGATGTGATAGATTGGGATGCTGAGCAGGCCAAGAAGGGCGAGTTCAAACACTATATGATAAAGGAGATCTTAGAGCAGGTCGAGACCATTCAGAGGGCCGCAATGCAGGATGAGAGTATAGTGGCCGCTATCGTGGAGGAGATGAGGAAGGCGAGGGGGATATTCTTCGTTGGATGTGGATCAAGCTATCACGCATGCTTCGCCGGGAGCTATATCTTCTCAAAGGTCGCAAACCTCCACGTCAACGTGATGCTGGCCTCCGAGTTCCCAAACTTCAAGCACTTCCTAAACGAGAATACATTGGTCTTCGCGGTGTCCCAGAGCGGTGAGACGGCTGATGTATTGGAGGCCGTGAGGGCGGCGAAGGAGAAGGGGAGTAAGGTCATCTCGATCACAAATGTTAGAGGGTCTTCGATAACTAGATACTCGGATAGATTCCTCCTACTGAATGCTGGCCCCGAGATCTGCGTCCTCGCCACGAAGACCTATACATCTCAACTCGCTTTACTAACCCTTCTAGCCTACGCATATGCTGGGAGATATGAGGAGGGTAGGAAGAGGCTTAGATACCTCTGGAATGTGGTGTATAACTTGACCTCTAGGACCAGCCGGGAGATGATAAAGAAGCTCGCTGAGAGGTTGAAGGATGAGGAGCACATATTCGTCATCGGGAGGGGATTACAATATGCGACGGCGCTCGAGGCGGCTCTTAAGATAAAGGAGGTCTCATATATTCATGCCGAAGCCTTTGCGGGTGGAGAGCTTAAGCATGGAACCATAGCCTTGATAGAGGATGGGACGCCGTGCATAGTCTTCGTCTCGGAGGAGAATGAGAAGGAGATAATATCGAACGCGGTTGAGATTAAGTCTAGGGGAGGATACATAATAGGGGTCTCGCCGAAGAACAACGAGGTCTTCGACTTCTGGATAAAGGTGCCCGAATGCGACGTCGCAAACCCAATAGTCCAGATAATACCTATCCAGATCCTAGCCTATCAGCTCGCGGTTCTGAGAGGGTATGATCCGGATAAGCCCAGGAACTTGGCGAAGTCCGTGACGGTGAAATGATGGATATTAGAGTGGCGAGGGAGGAGGATCTACCACAGCTAATCTCCATCCTCAGCCAACTCAATCCACGGGCGGAGAGATGCGATCTGGAGAAGGCGAGGCAGGTCTTCAGGGAGCTGTCAAGATCCAATCAGCAATTCATCATGGTCTGCGAGATCGATGGGAGGGTCGTTGGAACAGCGGAACTCGTCATAAAACACAACCTAACCCATGGATGTAAGCCCTATGGATTCATAGAGAACGTGGTCGTGGATCAGCGCTATCGTGGCAGGGGAATAGGGGTCAAGCTCATCGAGAATTGCATCAAGATGGCTAGGGAGAGGGGATGCTATAAGCTCATCTTAACATGCAAGGATGAGCTAGTGAAATGGTATGGAAGGTTTGGATTTAAGGAGTTCGGCGAAAAGGCCCTTAGACTAGATCTGGAAGAGTGATTTAGGTGAAGGTGATCAAGCAGAAAGCTAGGAGAGCCTTTTCTCCGACGAAGATCCCTGGAGCGAGGTGGGTGATTAACCAATATATCGGCTGCCAACACGCCTGCAGATACTGTTATGCCAAGTTCATGTGTAAGTGGTATGATTATGGGAGATGGGGTTCTTGGGTGGTTGTGAGGGAGAATATGCCGGAGCTTGTGAAGGGTAGATATGTCGCTGGAAAGGTGTATATGTCGAGCGTCTCCGATCCCTATCAGCCGATCGAGAAGAGATTTGAACTCACAAGGAGGATTCTCGAAAACATGGGTAAGAGAGTGAAGATCTCGATCCTGACGAAATCCGACCTAGTTCTGAGGGATTTAGAGCTATTCAAGAGGTTTAGGAATATCGAAGTTGGGCTGACTGTGAATGGCTTCGAAGAATCCGTCAAGAATGATCTCGAACCATATTCGCCGAGCATCGGGAGGAGGATCGAGGCATTGAAGAGATTACATGAGAGCGGGGTCAAGAACTATGCCTTCATCTCCCCAATAATTCCAAAGCTGACGGACATCGAGGAGATAATAAGCGATACCAGAGGCTTCGTCACATACTACCTCTTCGAGTTCCTAAACTTTAGAGCCGCTGGAGCGGAGTTTAGGAGGTTTCTGAGAGATAGGTATTGGGAGGCATATGAGGTTATGTCGAATAAGGATAGACTTGAGAGATATGCTAGAGATACTATTGAGACCATTAGAAGGAGCGGGGTTAAGATAGGAGGAATATACCTACACTACCCAGAACTCACCATGTTGAAGTAAGCTATGCTTATCTCTTAACCTTCCTCTTCCCACCTCTCCAAATGGGGGGATACGTCCCTCTCTCCATGATCACTCTCTCCGTCTTCGCGGCGATTCCATGAGATGCTTCGAGAATCTCCTCTGCATTCATCTTGGCCTCGGCTAGGGCCACGAGCTCTCCCTTCAGGGTCATTAAGGCCACGGTCTCACCCCTCTTAACCGAGTCCTCAACCCTTGAGATTCCCGCAACCGCTAGATCCGCTCCATGGCATATCGCGTCGACAGCTGTGTCGAGGACATAGATCTTAGGGAGATGTTTAACTGCCTCCTCAACGGGCTTCACAACTGATCTCAGAGGCCCCTCTTCCCCATCCTCCCTAAACCTCTTCAAGGCATCATAAACGTCTAGGATCGTGACCGAGTCTTCCTCGGTGAACGGCCCAGCCCTAACTCTCCTAAGCTCCTGCATATGCGCCCCGCATCCTAGGTAGAGTCCGAGGTCGTGGCAGTATTTTCTGATATAGGTTCCGCCCGAGCATGAGATCCTCAATAGAACATCTCTCCCATCCCTCTCGATCAGCTCAGCCCTATAGATCATCCTAGTCCTTATACTCCTTGAGACGCTAGATCGAATGGGTGGAACTTGGTAGATCTCTCCAGTGAATAATCTTATGGCCTCGGCGAGCTCCTCGTCTGAAACGTCTCCATGAAGTCTGAGGACGCAGACATACTCCTTACCCCCGCGCATAACCGCCCCCGCGCATTTTGTCGCATCATTTATGAGGATCGGCAAGACCCCTGAGACCGCTGGATCAAGGGTTCCTCCATGGCCAGCCCTCCTAGCCTTGAATAAGGACTTTATCTTGGCAGATAGCTCATGGCTGGTTGGCCCCCTAGGCTTATCCAGATTAACCACGCCCAGTCTTAGAAGTTTCTCGACACTCCTCCTATATGGGTCCTCGCCATAGTCTGGATCGGTCTCGGCTTCAAGTCTAACTAGAACTCTATGTCTCTCCTCCCAAGGCGGGGTTGTGGCCTCGAAGATCATCCAACAATCCATCGGGTTCTCTCATTATAAGGTCTACGATGGGAGGGCCGTGGGCTTAACCTCAACCCTCCTTCTCATATAGTCGATCAGCCCAGCCTCCTCCAAGGCCTTCAAGACCTCCTCATCGCTTGCGCCCTTGGAGATCTTGATCTTATGGGGGGTGAAGGCGAGGTGCGCGATATTCACCCTCCTCCTCTTAACACCCGTTAGGCTTTTGGGGCCTGTGACTAAGACGAAGTTCTTGCCTATGACATCGACGATCACGCATTTTCTAGAAGCCTCCCTCCCAGCCACCTTAACAGCTATCCTCCCAACCTCCTCGATCATCACGTTTCCTAAGAGATAGCTCCTATTTGATCTTATGCTAACCTCTATCGATCGGGTTTTGAGATGGTGGATTGCCTCTCATGGGATCAAGTGAGTGTCAAGAATCTAAATTATTAGTTTCCCGCTCTTCTTCTCGAAGATATGTGATTTATCGAAATTGAAGTAAACCCATACCTTATCGCCCATCTCCACCTTAAAGTCAGGTGATGCTAGGGCTTTAATCGATAAGCCATCCTTTACTAAGGTTAATACAATCCTATCTCCTAAAGGTTCTACTACATGAACGGTGAACTCTATACTCCCTTTCTCCTCTCTCTTAAAAACTCTCAAATCTTGAGGTCTAACGCCATATATCAGCTCTCCTGATCCTTGAATGAGGCTAGCCCAGCTATCGGGGATCTTGAGCTTGAAAGCCCCGAAGTCTAGGGCTCCCGCCGTGATTAACGAGCAGTTAAGGAGATTCATCGGCGGGCTACCTATAAAGCCAGCGACGAAGAGATTAGCTGGTTTATCGTAGAGGTCGCCGGGGGTACCAATCTGCTGTATCTTTCCTAAGTTCATTACGGCGATTCTATCCGCCATACTCATCGCCTCAACTTGGTCATGGGTGACGTAGATCGTTGTACATCTAAATTCTCTCTGAATTCTCTTAAGCTCAGCCCTCATATACACTCTCAGTTTAGCGTCTAAGTTTGCTAAGGGCTCATCTAACAAGAGGACAGCGGGCTCAATTATTAAAGCTCTAGCGAGAGCAACTCGTTGTTGCTGTCCGCCGCTAAGCTCGTGGGGCTTTCTATCCAGAAGATCTCTTATCCTAAGAAGGTCTGCCATGTCATATACTCTTCTCCTTATTTCCTCCTTTGGAAGTTTTCGGATATATGCGGGGAAGGCTATGTTATCGAATACGTTCATATGTGGGAAGAGAGCGTAGCTCTGAAAGACCATCGATACGTTTCTCTTCTGCGGTAGCACATATATCGTCTCCCCATTATCAACCAATTCATCGCCGAAGTATACGCGACCTTTAGTAACTCTCTCCAAACCCGATATAATCCTAAGAGTCGTTGTCTTGCCACAACCACTTGGCCCTAAGAGCACCATAAATTCACCATCCTTTACTTTAAAAGTTAAGCCATCTACAGCAACTACTCTCCCGAACTTCTTTGTAACATCTTCAAGAGCTACTGCAACCATGCCATGCAACCCCCAGCTATCTAACCTCTATTTTTCCGAGCTTTATCTTCATCAGATGCTCTCTAAATGCGAAATATATACATATTGGAGGGATGGTATAGATCACAGACAGGGCACAAGCTGATCCATAGTCTATGGCAAGACCTATTTCGCCGGGATTATGTACGAATATGGACGCTAAGCCCAGCGATATGGGATAGAGGTCTTCAGAGTATATCATGATGAGCGGCACGATGAAGTTCCCCCACCCGCTTAAGAAGCTTAAGAATGCCACTATGGCTAGCCCCGGACCAGCCGCTGGCAAGACGACCTTAAACAAGGTCATTAAGTGGCCGCAGCCACATATCCACGCCTGCTCCTCTATCTCTCTAGGTATATGATCGAAGAATCCCTTTATGATCCAGATTTGAGTTGGAATTGTTCCGGATGCTATGACGATCGCCGTTCCTAGGAGATTATCGATGAGCCCGAGAAGTTTACCAAGCCTGTATAGTGGAAGCATTTTAGCGGTCATGGGCATGAATCCTATTAGCAATATAGCGGTCATTAAGAGATCCTTCCCTCTAAAATCAAGTCTTGAGAGAGCATAGCCTGCCGGAGCACTAAGTACAATGGTGATGATCATTGTAGCAAATCCTATAAATAAGCTATTTGCTATCCATCTAGACATATAAATCGGGTGAGCTGCATATCCAGCGATCCCCTTAGTGTGTTGTTCTGTGAAAATCCTGATAAAGTTATCTAATGTGACTTCTTTAGGAATTTCAAGATAAGGGCTTCCCGTAGCGCTAAAGGCTGTGACAAAGAGCCATGCTAGAGGGGTGAGCACATAGGCGAATAAGGTGAAGAGTATGACATAGCCTATAACTGTAAAGCTTGGCTCAGCAATCTTCTTTAGCATCTTACTCATAACATCACCCCCTGACCTCGCTCATCTTTAATTGGAGTAGCGTGAGCACGAATACTATAATCGCTATTATGAAGCCGACGGCGCATCCAAAACCTAGCTCAAAGTCGCTGAAAGCTTTATGGTAGGCGTAGAGAGAGATGAGTTCTGTTTTGTAATCTGGGTAGGGTGTCTCTCCTGTAAACATATAGGCATATGTGAAATCGTCTATGTCCTCTTTGAAGATGAGGATTAAAGTTAATATCAGAGGATATTTGATTAGGGGTAAGGTTATTTTTCTAAACTTAAACCACCTAGATGCTCCATAAATGTCTGATATCTCATAATACTCCTTGGGTATGCTTGTTAAAGCCGATGCTAGGACTAGCATGGCCAAAGCATATCCGGCCCAACAGTTAACCGCTATTATGCTCTCAGTTAATCTCTCATATGTCCAGCTTTGGGGAGGCAGGTTTAAAGCTCTTAAAACTCTATTGACCGTTCCGTAGTCAGGTTCGAGCATGCTTAACCATACATATGAATGTATAGCTCCAGGGATTATGTAAGGTAGAAGGAAAATGGCGGCCATTACCCCCTTGCCCTTGAAAGCCTTGGAGGTTATGTAAAAGGCTGCGGCGAGACCTAGGAGGAAGCGTAATGCTAGGGATGCGAGGCAATAGTAAAGAGTCACTTTCATCGAGATCCAGAAGTAACTGTCGCTAAGAGCTTTTATGTAATTCTCTAAGCCTACGAAATTGTAATGTAAGAACTTTTTGCCTACAAGCGCCATATCCGTGAAGCCTATCCATATAGTCCATATCGTTGGGATTAGCTGAAATATCACTAAGATTATCAGAGCTGGAATTAAAAATAAAGTTAGGACCAAGATTTTGGCATTAACCTTTACTCGGTCTTTAATTTCCTTCATCCACCAATAAAAAATAAGGAGTATTGTATTTAGAGTTTGCTCTTAACCCTGTCGGCCCCGAGTTCGGCGGTCACCGCTGCTGCAAAGGCCTCCATGCACTCCTCAGGAGTTTTACCTTCGGTTACTAACTCCTTTTTCACGGTATCCTGCAAAACTTTCAGATACTTCCTAATACCCAGGGCTAAAGGCTTCGCTACGCCATATTTCTCCATAGCCTCGGTATTCCATTTAAGGAATACGTCTTTAGCGTAATCTCCTATTACCGCATCGGCACGTGCAACTAGGTGACTGGTCTTGTAACCCCAACTAGACATAACTTCCGGTTTAACGAGCTCCTTTATTAGCTCGAAGGCCAATTCTGGGTGTTCCGATTTCGCGCCTATAGCCCACGCATAATCCCTCATAGTCACAACATACTTCGGAGCTCCAGCCGCTCCCGAACCAGGTAGATATGCGTAGCCGACAGTCTCCTCCCTATTAGGTATCTCATAAGCCATTCCAGGACCCCATTTCTCGCTATAACACCAGGTTCCATCGACTAGTATGGCTAGCTTGCCCTCTTGGAAGAGCTTTCTCGTATCCCACCTCTCCAATATCAGCTCTCTAGGGGTAACTTTATACGTGTAAAAGGCATCGTAGTATACTTTGAAGAGGAATAGTATCTCCTTGCTTTTTACGATGAACTTTCCATCAGTTGGATCATATATCTTGCCTCCAGCGGAGAATATAGGTGTTTGAATTTCACCCCCATAGTATGGACTTAGAGGAACTTTAACATCCGGGACCTTCTCTTTGATAATTCTAGCGGCTTCAAAGACATCTTCCCAAGTTTTAGGTTGCCATGGTACCGGTAGACCAGCCTTTTTGAATATGTCTTTACGATAGTAGATTATTATTATGGCTGCATCGTTTGGGATGGCATATATCTTTCCTTTGCATCGGATCATGTCCTTGATCGTCTTGTAGAATTTGCCCCATTCATCCCACTTCTCAACATACGGAGTTAAGTCTAGTACGTATCCAGATTCTACCATGTCTGGAATCATGACGAGACTTACCCAGAAGACGTCTGGGACCGTTCCTGCAGCGAGGGTTGCCACCAGTTTCTCACTATAGCCCCTATGAGGTGCTGTTAGGAGCTTAACCTCAACCTCTATGTTCTTCTCCTTAAGCATACGCTCCTTGAATCTCTCGATGGCGCCTGAACCTCTTACAAAGTCCGCCCATAGGCCAGCTTTAGTGAATAACGTTAACTCAACTTTTCTCGGAGGTTTTGTCAGTACAAAGGAGTAGTAGGTCACGGCACCCACAACAACGATCGCTATTACAATGATAATCGCGAGAACGCGCTTACTTAGTGGCGACATTTTCCCACAGAAGAGGTGTTTATGATTCTTCCTAATAAATTTCACTCCATGAGATACGCCATGAAGGATATGCGGGAACTTTTGGCACGTCAAGAACATAAAAAATTTTTAGCTTGATTAGGGTCGCAAATAACTTTAAGCTAGCTTCCTCAGGTAGGAGATTATCCTATCGGGATAGTCTGTGATCACCCCGTCGACTCCAAGCTTTTGAGCCTTAACCAAGGTTTCAAGATCATTAATAGTCCATGCGAAAACTTCCATGCCTAGTTTATGAGCTTTTTCGACATAGGATCTCGTCAAGACAGATATATGGGGAGATACCTCTACAACCTTCAACTCCCTAGCCATCTTCAATGGTTGAAGATATCCGGCTAGACCTAGCTCAAGGCGGCATTTCTCCTGCTTCATTACAGCTATGAAATTCCTCAGTATAGGTCTCCTACCTACAATCCTAACCTTTTTAGATAACCCTCTAGACACTATAGCATTAAGCACTCGGTTTTCATATCCTGGCTTCTTGACGTGAATTCTGAGCTTTGATTTAGAGTTTGCATATTCCTTTCTGAACAGCTCGAGCGCCTCTTCCAGCGTGGGGATTTTTTCACCATCGATCAAATCGAATTTTCTAATATTCTTAAAGTGCATCTTGCTAACATATCCGTTTCCGTTAGTCACCCTATCTATCTTCTTATCATGTATTAAGACTAAATGGCCATCACCCGTCATCCTAACATCTACTTCCACGAAGTCGACTTTCATATCTAAGGCTAACTTGATAGCGCTTATGGAGTTTTCGGGTGCACGGCCTGAAGCTCCTCTATGAGCCACTACTTTCATCCCGCCAAACGGCGAATCAAACACCATTACCGGTGTAATTGAAACGTCAAAGTGAATATTAACCTATCTTTTCCTCGAAATTTATAAAGCCTCGCCTTGGCTAATAAGTATTCCTTCTTCCTGTAGATTATCACATTCTCATTGCATGGGCAAGGAGATTTATGCCGTATTCGATCTTCGCGATCATCCCTCTCTCCTTTTAGTGCTCAGTATCTGATCGGGTTTCAGGACTGAGACTCCGGCGACTCCGCCTAAAACCTCGATCAAGACTATCCAGTCGGGGTTTTCGAGGTCTACTTTCCGATCGACCTTGCTTGCCGCGGCCTCGATAAGCTCTCTACTCGATAGGCTTGTATGCCTCTTCTCGACCGTCACCCTAAACCTAGCGTCCTCTGGGATCTTGGATGAGAGCTTCTCGACCACTTCCGCGATCTTCTCAGGCTTGGCCTCCACGACATGCTCTATCGGGATGAATCTTAGGAGGCTGCTTATCCTCCAAGGCTCCTCGGCTAGAATCTTCTTAACCTCCTCGATGACCTTGAATGGATCTAGATTTGTGCGGGCGGTCAATAGTCCAGCGATCTTCGTCATCATGATCTCGGGATTCTCGTCTCCAAGCGACCTCAAGAGATCTTCAAGCTCGATCGCCGCAACGTTCTCCTGACCCCTAAAGGTGGTCACTATTAGATTGAACCTCTCCATCGAGTATAGTCTCATTTAGCCTAGTTAAAAAGAGTTTAAGCTCGCCGGAACCTAGACTCGATGAGGGTTTAGGATTGAGGAGGATGAGGGGATTTAAGAGGCTCATCGGGGTCTCCGAGGCCTTGGAGAAGTTGAGGAAAGCCGTAGCCCATCGGATAAGGAAGGTCGAGGAGGTCGAGCTAATGGATTCCCTTGGGAGAGTATGCGCTGAAGATGTGAAGGCTAGGATGGATGTCCCACCCTATGATAGAAGCGCCGTGGACGGCTATGCGATTATAGCCGAGGATGTATTCGGGGCATCGCCGATGAATCCGGTAAAGCTCAAGCTCGTCGGCAGAATCTTGGCCGGATCGAATCCATTAACCATCCCAAGGGTTGAGAGGGGTGAGGCGGCCGAGATCATGACCGGAGCTCCGATGCCATCCAATGCAAACGCTGTTGTGATGGCAGAAGACGTGAAGGTCGTCGAGGATGGAATCGAGGTATTGAAACCCGTCCACCCATATCGAAACGTCTCCAGAAGGGGTGAAGACTTCGCCAGGGGAGAGACCGTGATCAGGAGAGGTGTTAGGGTTAAGCCATGGCACATCGGGGCCCTCGCATCCTTAAACGTGAAGAGGTTGAAGGTTTTCAGAAGGCCTAAGATATCCGTTCTATCGACTGGGGATGAGCTGATCGAGCTTGGAGGAGAGCTCAAGCCCGGAAAGATAGTGAACTCCACTAAGCCCATGCTCATGGCCCTCCTACTCGCTGAGGGCTGCATCCCACTGGATCTAGGAATCGTGGGAGACGATGTGGACGAGATCCATTCAAGGATCTTAACGGGCCTGAGGAAATCTGATGGAGTGATAGTTACGGGCGGATCAAGCATAGGTGTGAGAGATCTCGTCCCAGAAGCCGTTAAGAGATTAGGAGAGATAATATTTCATGGATTGCGGATTAGGCCTGGGAAGCCGACGGGAGCAGCCGTTTCAGATGGAAAGCCTATCTTCATGCTCTCAGGATTCCCGGTTGCGGCGGCGGTGGGATTCGAGGCGTTGGTGAGGCCGATCTTAGCCCATATGCAGGGATGCGTGATCGAGCCTCGACCTAAAGTTGAAGGAATCCTTACGAGAAGGGTTGTTAATCCGCCGAACACCAGATCTTATGTGAGGGTTAGGGTCTTCGAATCCGATGGTAGGATCATGGTTGAGCCCTTGAGGTTGACTGGATCCGGGATATTGTCGTCGCTTACGAGGGGGAATGGATTATTGATAATCCCTGAAGAGCTTGAAGGATATGATGAGGGAAGCTCCGTGGAGGTGGAGCTCCTCCAGCCAATAGAGAGAGGTGATGAGAGATGAGGAGAATATTCCATAAACTTCTCTCACCTGAGGAGGCGTTGAAGATAATCGAGGAGAGGGCGGAGTCGGTGAAGAAGCCTGAGCCGGAGGTCGTGAAGTTATCCGATGCTCTTGGTAGGATATTGGCCGAGAACATCTATGCTAGAGTTGATTCACCACCATTTGACAGAGCAGTAGTCGATGGATACGCGGTGAAGGCCGAGGATGTTTATCGAGCGGATGAGGCGAACCCGGTCGAGCTGAGGTTGATCGGAGGAGTTGAGGTTGGGGAGATTCCAAGGCTGGAGCTTAGATCCGGTGAATGCGTGGAGATCGCGACCGGAGCTCCCATACCTAGAGGAGCCGACGCCGTAGTGATGGTCGAACACACGAAGAGGATCGGAGACAAGATCTTGATCTATAGAGGCGTCCACCCCGGGGAGAATGTGGCGCAGACGGGATCCGATATCACGGCTGGAGATCTGGTCTTGAGGATGGGTAGGAGGTTAAGGTCTAGAGATATTGCGATCCTAGCGGCGGTTGGATATGATCGGGTCAAGGTCTACAGGAGGCTTAGAGCCGCATTCTTCTCAACAGGAAACGAGCTAATATCTCCGCCGAATCCATTAAAGCCCGGTAAGATCTACGATGTGAATGGATACGTTATTCCAGCCATGTTAAGGGATCTCGGATTGGATGCGGACTTCTTGGGAATACTTCCAGACAGATATGACGCGATGTTAAACGCGATTAGAGACGCATTAGATAAGTATGATCTCGTGATCACCTCTGGGAGCACGTCGGCGGGAGCTGGAGATGTGATCTACCGAGTCTTCGAGGAGCTTGGAGAGATAATAGTCCACGGCTTAAGGGTTAAGCCCGGGAAGCCCACGGTCATAGGATTATCTAGAAACGGGAAGCTCTTGATAGGGTTGCCCGGATTCCCCCTCTCATGCGCGATGGTCTTCATCCACCTAATCAAACCCCTACTCAATAAGCTGACCGGGGCTAGGGAAGAGCCCCGCTACTGGAAGGCCAAGGCCAAGCTACCTATCAAGATCGAGACGGGAGGTGGAAAAACCTGGTATATTCCAGTTCAGATAGTTGACTCGCCGAATGGGCTTATGGTCTACCCGATTCTCCGAGGATCTGGATCTGCTTCGACCCTAGCCGAGTCCGATGGATTCATAACGATACCCGAAGACGTGGTCTTCGTGGATGAGGGAGAGGAGGTCGAGGTAAATCTATTCGAGGAGCTTAGAATTCCAAGCATATCGATAATCGGAAGCCATTGCCCAGCCATAGACCTTATCCTGAACCTCGGAGGTATCTACGACGCGAAGGTGATTAACGTTGGATCGCTTTCAGGCTGGAGGGCGTTGAAGCTCGGAACAGCCGACATCTCCGGAACCCACCTCCTAGACGAGAAGACCATGAGATACAATTTCCACATGCCCGAAGAGCTTGGACTTGGGGATGAGGTGGAGATTTATGGAGGATATATTAGGGAGATCGGATTCATGGTCGCAAAGGGAAACCCGAAGAATATTAACGGATTCGAAGATCTCTTGAGAGAGGACGTCGTCTTCATCAACAGGGTTAAGGGATCGGGAATACGAACCCTAATAGACATAGAGCTTAAGAGAATGGGAATAACGGATCCAGAGAAGAGGATTAAGGGATATGTCTATGAGGCCAAGACCCATACAGCCGTGGCCTCGGCGGTCAAGGATGGTAGGGCGGATGTCGGGGTGGGGATAGGATATGTCGCGAAACTATACGGCCTCGACTTCATCCCGATAAGGGAGGAGAGATTCGACTTCGCCGTGAGGAGAGATAGACTGTATAAGCCTGCCGTGAGAAAGTTCTTAGAAACCTTGAGAAGTAAGAGGTTCGCTCAAGAACTCGGCAAGCTCCCACACTACAGGATTCACGAGCAGACCGGGAAGAGGATCTATCCGTGAGAATCTCATTAAAGGGCGGGAGGTCGTAAACCCTTATAGAATCGCCCAGCCGAGATTAACCACATGGGTGGAAAAGCTGTATTCGTCGCCCACTGCATCCTAAACCAGAACTCTAAGGCGTTGGGATTCGCGAGCCGCCCAGGTCTCGTTGAATGGCTCATAGACTTCCTCAAAAAGAGTGGATGCGTTGTCGAGCAACTTCCTTGCCCTGAGATGCTCTATCTCGGAGTTAATAGATGGTGGCATACAAGAGACCAGTATGATACGCCCGGATTTAGGAGGCATTGTAGGAGGCTCGCAAAGATGGTTGCAGACTTAATGGAATATTATCGGAGACGCGGCCTCGCCGTCGTCTTGATAGGAATCGATGGAAGTCCATCATGCGGCGTAAACCTGACTGGGAGGAACCCGTATTGGGGTGGGGAGCCTAGGGCATCCGCCGAGCAGTATCAGGTGGTTGAGGGAATGGGTGTTTGGATGGAGGAGCTTCTCAAGGAGGTTGAGAGGAGGGGGATTAAGCGATTCAAGGTCATCGGATTAGCGATGGATCTACCCGGCTTCGATCTCAAGGAGACGCTTAAGATGCTTGAGGCCGAGCTGGAGGGATAGACTTTGTCGCTTAGAGATTCTAGAAGCTATAAGGTTGTCTTCACGCCAGATTACGTGATCAACCCCGAGAACTATCCAGATATACCTAAAACCTTGAAGATCTATGATGGGATCAAGAATGCTGGATATGGTATTGTGAAGTTTCCAGCCATCGACCTACCCGAGGATCGGATCCAAGATTGGATCGAGATTGTTGCGGATATGATAGAGGAGTATCAGAAGAGGGGATACGCCACAGCCTTAATAACGATAAATTGTCTGGAGGATGGGGGAGTATGGCTGAGCAGGCTTAGAGCCGAGCTGGAGTCTAGGGGGTTAAAGATTCCGAAGGTAGTCGAGTTTTCGAGAGGCGAGTTGGAGAAAGATGAGGAGCTGTTCTCAAAGATTAAATCGATATTCTGATCACCTAACCTTCATCCACTCAACTCCAAGCTTGTCGAATATTTCCAACAACATCCTCCTATGATCAGACTTCAATCCCTTCCAGTCGAGGACTGCGAGCTTAGGCCTCTCGACGGTCTTCTCAAAGGCCTGCCTAACTATCTCCTCGTCTACTGGCATAGCATACTTTGGACACATATGACCAAATCCCATGTCTTTCTCAAGTGATAGTCTCGTGAAGGTCGGGGCATAGTGTCCTCCCCCAAACCCTATTGCGACCAGCTCCGGATTCAACCTCTCTTCAGCAATCTTAAAGCAGGTCGATGCTACAGCCTCCAAAGCCTTTCTCTCCGGAATTTGATCAGGAGGCCCACCAGCTTCGACGAATATCAGCGGAACATCCGTTCTCGGGCCATGGTGGGTTACCTCCAACCCAACTCTCCAATCCGTTAACCTAAGCCTATCAGCCTCTTCCTTGAGGAAGTTTATGGATGTGTAGAGGGCTTTTGCGCTCGTCGCCGAGAGCGTTTTAGGACTTCCACCTAGCTCGGCTTTAGGCCCCCAGTTCCCGACTGGATGGGTTAGTAGGGCCTTGACTCCTGCCTCAGATCGATGGGATGAGGCGACTATGAGTAGATCCGCGCTCCAATCCTCTCCAAGCCCATCCGCATAGACATGCTTCTCCTCAATTATCCTAAGCTCCACTCCATGAGATCTGTAAAGGTTTTCATCGACTTCCCTAAAGTCATAGCACTCCTTTAGGATCTCAGCCACCCTCATCGAGACCTCATCCATCCTCGACGCGACTATCACGCTCACCACGGCTATCTTCAAAAGGTGATGAGGCCAAACCTATTTAGGATTAGCTGATGAGATTTAGGCCCGTTCTAAGGCCACTGCTCTGCAAACCCGTGATAGATAGGCTTCTAAGGGCCAGAGATCATGAAGAGGTTGTTAAGATCTCATTAGATCTCGGCAGAAGCCTCCATGAATGCTCTATTCGAGAGGAGGGAGTTATGATAGATGATCAGCTGATAAGGTGGGAGGAATTGGAGAGAGCGTCGAAGAGGGAGAGGGATATATTCACGGTAGCTGATGGTAGGCTTCTCTCGCTCTCGATCTCAGGCAGACACTTCTATAAACTGGTCTTCATAGGCTGGGGGCATCCACCAACCCTAGAGATAGATGGAATCCACATGCATAGGATCAAGGACATAACCCCGGATAGGGATGCTTGGATGAAGGTTAAGCTATGCGGAGACCTCAGATGTAAAAGAGTGTTGGATACATGCATGGGGCTTGGATACACGGCGATAGTAGCCTTAAAGATGGGGGCGTGCAAGATCATCACGGTCGAGGTAGATGAGAATGTCGTTGAGCTAGCGAGGCTGAACCCTTGGTCTAAGGAGCTCTCAGATGAGAGGATAGACTTCAGGCTTGGAGATATAAGAGAGTTGATAGATGGATTCCGTGGGGAATTCGATGCAATAGTACATGATCCTCCGAGATTCTCCCTAGCCGGAGAACTCTATAGCCTCGAATTCTATAGAAAGCTGAATAAGGCGTTGAGGTTGGGTGGGAGGCTCGTCCACTATGTCGGCCAGCCTGGGATCGTTAAGGGTAGGGCGATCTGGAGGGGCGTTATGAGGAGGTTGAGGGAAGCCGGATTCGATGTGAAATATGATTCGAGGTCTCGATGCGTCTATGGGGTTAAGCTAAGAGATCTCAGCCCATAATCATCGACATTATAGCCTTCTGGACGTGGAGCCTATTCTCGGCCTGATCGAATACCACCGAGTGGGGGCCATCGATCACCTCATCCGTCACCTCATATCCCCTATCGGCTGGGAGGCAGTGCATGTAGATCACATCCCTCTTCGCGACCTCAAGCTTCTCCGAGTCGCAGATCCAGTCCCTATTCTTCTCGAATAGCTCCTTCATCCCATCGAAGTCGGGCTTCGAGGCCTTCGGAGGAATATAGTTTAGGCTCAGCCAAGACTTTGGATAAACTACATCAGCGCCCTCGAAGGCCGCCTTCATATCATGGACTATCTCGAATGACCCGCCGAACTCATCAGCATACTTCTTACATTGTTCGATCACCTTTGGATCTAGGTCGAATCCCTTTGGGTGAGCTAGGACGACGTCCATCCCAAACTTTGTCGCGACTAAGACGGCGCTTTGGGGGACGGCTAGGGGCTTCTCGACGCTTGGGGTGTATGCCCAGCTCATCACAAACTTCTTTCCCTCGACCTTCCCCAACTTCTCCTTAATCGTCATTATATCTGCCATGGCTTGGCATGGATGATACATGTCGCACTCCATGTTTATCACGGGGACATCGGCCCACCTCGCAAACTCTCTAATGATCCTATTCCCTCGGCCATAGATCCACTTAGCATGCTTCCCATAAATCCTAATGGCTATGCCATCACCATACCTTGAGAGAACCCTCGCGACATCGGCGATCCTCTCAGTCGTGTAAGCTATCTCATCTCCTGGGAGGGCTGGGGTGTAGATGGCGTCATGTGGGTCCAGAAAGTGGGCGTGGCCTCCGAGCTGCGTCATCCCAGCCTCAAAGCTATTCCTAGTCCTGAGAGATCTATTATAGAAGATCAGGAATAGAGTCTTCCCCTTGAGATATGGGTGCTCGACCTTCCTAAACTTCCTCTTCAAGTCCATGGCGGCGTCGAGGATTTGGTCAAGCTCCTCCCTAGTCCACTCAATCGTCGTTATCCAATCCCTACCACGATACATTCCAACATACTTGGGTAGCTCGGACATCTAGATCCACCGAGAGAAGGGTATCGATGAAGGGTTTAAGCTTTTCCACCTCCACGAATCGGGGATAATCTCTCTGGACGGCCTCTCTTAACATATTCTCCATATCCCTCGCGTCCAAGAACCTCTCCATCCCTATAGATTATCTCGCCTCTTAGGATGGTCATGTAGATCCTCCCCCTACACCTATACCCCTCATACGGCGTCCACCCAGATCTTTGATGGAGTTCATCAGCCTTAATCATCCACTCACGGTTTAGATCGATCACGGTTAGATCCGCGTCCGAGCCTATCGCTATAACTCCCTTCTTGGGATAGAGCCCAAACCTCCTCGCGGGATTCTCGGAGAGTAGTCTAGCGAGATCCATGAGCGTGATCCTTCCCTGATTAACCCCCTCACTCAACATGAGTGGAAATAGGGTCTCGATCCCCGGCAGCCCGCTCCTTATCGGCCAAATATCACTCCATCCAGGCTCTCTATCTTCCTTGAATGTTGAGTAATGGTCTGTCGCAACCATATCTATCAACCCACTTCTAAGACCCAGCCATAGAGCCTCCAAGTCCTCTCTCAATCTAAGGGGTGGGGTCATCTTGAGGTATGGGCCAAGCTTCTCAACATCATCCCTCGTGAATATCAGGTAATGAGGGCATGTCTCACAGCTTATATTGACTCCACGATATTTCGCCTCCTCAATAAGCTTCAACCCCTCCATCGTCGTCAAGTGAACTATATGTATCCCGCATCCAGTCGCCCTCGAATAGGCTATAACCCTACCTATCCCCTCAACCTCCGCAAGCCTCGGCCTAGACTCATGGTATGCCATCGGATCTCTCCTATCCATAGACTTTAGCCTCTCGGTGTAGAGGTCTACGAGGAATCCATTCTCAGCGTGGAACATGCATAGTCCCCGACCCTTAACCATCTCCATAAGCCTCAAAATATCTCGATCGTCTATCATGTATGGCTTGCAGAGGAATAGCTTGAATGAATTGACTCCAAGATCTATCAAAGAGTTTGGATCGAATCCTTCTAAGCTCTGTATATTTCCCGCATGTAGGCCGAAGTCTATGCGAGACCATCTCTCGCCGGCCTCGATCTTTTCTCTCAAAGCATCGGTGGTGATATACGGCGTATCGGTAGGCATCTCGATTATCGTCGTGACCCCTCCAGCGGAGGCCGCCAAGCTTATCGACCTAAAATCCTCTCTCGGCCCAAAGTGTTTTGGATCATAGGCGTGGACGTGGACATCTATCGCTCCTGGGAGCACGTATCTCCCATTCAGATCTATTTCAATGTCTCCCCTCGGTAGATGATTTATCGACGCTATGGAGATAATCTGTCCTCGATCGATCGCAACCCCGGCCTCGAACACACCCTCTCTAAGGACGAGCCTACAGTTCTTCAATACTAGGTCGACGGTCAACTCAGCTCAACAAGTATCCTCGATCACATGATAAATCTCTTTCCAGAATCTCAGCCCACTACTCATACAGTTTCTTACTCATGGTTAGGGCTAAGACCGCCATCTTGACGTATAATCCGTTCTCGGCCTGCTCGTAGATCACAGACCTCGGCCCATCCATAACCTCATCAGACGCCTCCTCACCCCTCAAGACTGGTAGGACGTGGGTGACTATCCCCTTCTTGTCCATTAGGTCGACGAGATCTTGGGTTAGACACCAATCCCTATATCTTCGATGGATCTCAAGCTCCCTCTCAACCCCGAACCTAGACGCACCAATGCTCAATAGTTCCCAGCTCGCCCAGCTTCTCGGGAAGACTACATGAGCGCCTTCAATCGCTGGTTTAAGATCACTTGTTATCTCAAGGCTTCCACCGCTCCTTTCCGCATTCTCCCTCGCCACCTTGACTATCTCTGGATCTAGGTTGAATCCGGGTGGATGAGCTACGACCACATCCATCCCAAACCTCGTCATTATCAATAGCTCGGCCTGAATGCTGCATAGTCCTCTGAGCCTTGAGGCATAAGCCCACATAATCGTATACTTCTTCCCCTCAATCTTTCCAAGCCTCTCCCTGACGGTCATAAGGTCTTGGATCGCTTGGGTTGGGTGATAGGTGCAGCATGCCATGTTTATCACAGGCTTCTCGGAGTGTCTCGCATACTCCATCACCGTCCACCTCCCAAGCCCATACCTGTAGTCTATGGCCTTGTCGAGGCATCGAACCCCTATCCCATCACCATATCTCTCATACATCTTCGCCACATCCTTCAACCTCTCCCCAAACCCTATCCTAAGCGTCGAGACATCGATATATGACATATGTCCTCCGAGCAAGTTCATCCCAGCCTCGAATGCTGCTCTAGTTCTGGTCGATGGGGCGTAGAAGATCGCGAAGAAGGTCTTATCCTTTAGAAACTTTGGGATCTTCTCCCCTCTCCTATGCATTTTCTTGAATTCCGATGCGAGTCTTATCGCCTCCTCTATCTCCTCAACGCTCCAGTCTTGAGTCGTGATCAAGTCTCTACCATATAGATCCACACCTATCTTCATGGCGTTAACAATGTCTGTGTCAATTATTTTAATCTTTTAATAGGTTCTCAGGCGTGAGATTCCTTGTTCAAAATTTATATAATTGGTGAAGACATGGTTTAGTCTTGGGTCTTTGGCTTGAGGAGAACTCTCCTAATTGATGCGGAAAAGTGTACTGGTTGTAGACTCTGCGAACTGGTCTGCTCATTTCAACATTACAAGGTCTTTAATCCAAGGAGGTCTAGGATAACGGTGATAAGGGATGAGGAGAAGGGAGTATTCATTCCGATGACATGCTTTCAATGCGAAGATCCCCCATGCATGAAGACCTGTCCAACCCACGCGATCTATAGGGATGAGAATGGAGCGATTAGAATAGATTATGAGAAGTGTATAGGCTGTAAACTCTGCATAATGTATTGCCCATTCGGCGGAATCTCGATAGATCCCGTCACCATGAAGGTGATAAAATGCGATCTATGCGGGGGAGATCCAGAGTGTGTGAAGTATTGTCCGAAGGGAGCCATACAGTATGTTAGGGTGGATGAGGTTGGGGTCAAGAAGAGGATCGAGGGTGCCAAGAAGATTCATGAGAGGATTAAGGTGATCATGGGAGGTGAATCCTAGAGATGTATAAGGGGTATGCGGGGAGAATACTCCGCGTAGACCTAACGTCTAGAAATGTCAAGGTGGAGCCGCTGCCGGATGGATTGGCGTTAAACTATCTGGGCGGGACGGGATTCGCCGCTAGAATCCTCTGGGATGAAGTGAACGCTGAAACAGATCCACTAAGCCCGGAGAACGTCTTGATAATAGCGACAGGGCCCGTGAATGGAACGGCCTTCCCACCATCCGGGAGATATATGATGGCCTCAAAGTCTCCCTTGACGGGTATCTGGAGCGAGTCCCACGTCGGAGGCCACCTTGGACCAGAGCTGAAGTACGCGGGCTACGATATGATACTCGTGAAAGGTAGAAGCTCTGAACCAGTATACCTGATGATCGATGATGATAGGGTTGAGGTTAGGGATGCCAAGAACATCTGGGGTAAGGATACGAGGGAGACCGTGAAGACCCTATGGGATGAGCTTGGAGATAGATCGTTTAAGATCGCATGTATAGGGCCTGCCGGCGAAAACATGGTCAAGATCTCCTCGGTTATCTCGGAGATGGGGAGGGCGGCTGCCAGAACAGGTATAGGAGCGGTCTGGGGTAGTAAAAGGCTTAAGGCCATAGCGGTCAGAGGGTCGAAGGACATCGAGGTGGCTGATCCCGATGGATTCATGCAGCTCGTTAAGGAGTCGATCCGAATGTGCACCGAGGAGTTCTTCGGGAAGGCGGCTCAAGACACGCTTGGAAAGTATGGGACTCCATGCTTGGTCGAGATGCTCAACTCGATTGGAAGGCTTCCGACAAAGAACCATTGGACAGGTGTCTTCGATAAGGCCAACCTAATTGGCGGAGAGGCCGTAAGGAGCAGGTATAGGTTTGCTCAAGTGCCATGCTTGGCCTGCGTGATCCAATGCGGATATATATCATATATTCGAGAGGGAAGATATGCTGGGACGATCACAAAGGGGCCTGAGTATGAGTCGATCTTTGCCCTCGGATCAAATTGTCTTGTCCCGGATATCGAGGCCATAATCCACATGAACATGCTCTGCAACCTCTATGGGCTCGACACGATCTCGACTGGGAAGACTCTTTCATGGGCGATGGAATGCTATGAGCATGGACTCCTGACGAAGGATGATCTAGATGGGATGGAGCTTAGGTGGGGGGATCTAGAGGCCATGATAAAGCTGATAGAGAAGATCGCGAGGAGGGAGGGGGTTGGAGACATCTTGGCCGAGGGTGCTAAGAGGGCTTCGGAGAAGATTGGGAGGGGAACCGAGAAATACGTGATCCACATCAAGGGGATGGAGGTCTCAGGCCAAGATCCAAGAGCGCATAAATCCGCAGGCTTATCCCTCGCGATAGCGGTTAGAGGTGCAGATCATCTAAGAGCATTATCTTCAATAGAGGAGCTTGGATTCACCCAGATAGTCACCGATCGATATGGTGAGGATAAGGTCGAGGCGTTGAGCGATAGGCTTAGCGAGGAGTATAAGGGCTTCTTGATAAAGGATCTCGAAGACTTATACGCGATAACAGACTCCCTAATCGTGTGCAAGTATGGGACCATGTGGCCTCCAATCTACTACTTCGATCACTTCGCGAAGCTCATACCACTCCTAACAGGGATGAAGGAGTACGGTGATGTGAGCTATGTTAGGCTCGTGGCCGAGAGGATATCGAATCTTAGGAGGTGTTTCAACGTGAGGGAGGGGATAACGAGAAGGGATGAGAACCTGCCCAAGAGATTTACCGAGGAGCCCATGCCCCATGGACCAGCGAAGGGCCATGTCTGCAACCTTGAACCAATGCTCCGAGAATACTATCAATATAGGAGGTGGGATTATGAGACGGGTCTACCATATAGGGAGACGTTGGAGGAACTCGGCCTGAAGGATGTCGCGGATGAGCTTGAGGCCATGGGGAGGATTAAGAGGAGGGAGGGCTAAATGGTGGACATATCGGTTGAGATCGCCGGAATAAAGCTCAGAAACCCCGTCCTAACGGCGGCTGGCCCACCATCGAGGGATGCTGAGGCGTTGATCAAGGCGGCTGAGGGCGGTGCAGGTGGATTGGTCGCCAAGACTATAAGCTTGAAGCCCGCCGAAGTCCCCAGACCATGCCTATCGGTCGTGAATCGAGAATACTCGGTGAGAATCCCGGGATTCAAGACCTATACCACATGTGGGTTTCTGAACGTGGAGCTTTGGTCGGATATGCCATATCAGAGGTGGGTTGAGCGCGAGTATGCTCTTGTGAAGGAGAAGACGGGATTACCATTGATAGCCAGCATAGGATATACTCCGGAGGAGGTCTCGAAGCTTGGGAGGCTCGTTGAGAAGGCTGGGGTTGATGGGATAGAGTTCTCAACCCATTACATAGGATTCGATCCAAAGCCAATTAGAGAGGTCGCTAAAGCCCTTAGAGAATCCGTTGAGATCCCCATCTTCGCCAAGCTCAGCCCACATCTCCCAGACATAACCCCATTCGCAAAGGCGGTCGAGCCATACGTGGACGGCATAGTCGCGATAAACACCTATGGCCCAACCCTCCACATAGATATAGAGACTGGGAAACCGCTGCTCGGGGGGAAGAATGGATATGGATGGCTATCGGGGCCGGCTCTAAAACCAATAGCCGTCAGATATATCGCCGATATAGCTAGAGCGGTTAAGGTTCCAGTCATAGGCGTCGGGGGGATAATGTCTGGAAAGGATGCAGTCGAGCACATAATGGCGGGAGCATCCGCGGTCGAGATATGTACTGGAGCGATCCTAGAGGGGCCGGGGATCTATGGGAGGGTTGCACATGAGATCGAGGAGTTCCTAAAGACCCATGGATACGACTCGATCGAGGACATAAAGGGTATGGCCTTGAAATGGCTCCCCGAGAAACCGTTAAGAACCACACCTCTACCGCCTAAGGTCGATCCAGAGAAATGCACGGGCTGTAGAATATGTGAGAGGGCATGCATCTATGAGGCGGTAGAGATGGTTAAGGATCCGAAGACTGGGAAGCTGATCGCGAGGACGATCGAGGAGAAATGCTATGGATGCGGGCTCTGCGTGAGTATATGCCCGACGAGGGCGAGATACTTCGAGGAGGAATGAGATTTGAAGCTCCTCATAATAGACTATGATCTATGCTCCGGTTGCAGGGTCTGCGAGCTCATATGCTCCATGGAGCACGCGGGGGTCTTTAAGCCATCGATCTCAAGGATAAGGGTCGTGAAGAACGATAAGCTGAGCATAGACGTGCCTCTAGTCTGCATCCAATGCGAGAGCCCGGCATGTGTGAATATCTGTCCAGCCAAGGCATTGAGCAGGGATGAGGAGACCGGGATAGTGAGGCTGAACCCAGATAAATGCATCGGCTGCAACCTCTGCATATTGAAGTGCCCATATCATGGAGTCTTCAAGACCCCCGATGGAGTCGTCGTGAAGTGCGATCTATGTGGAGGAGATCCGAGATGCGTCAAATACTGCCCAACCGGAGCCTTACAATATGTTGAAGAGTCGCCCGAGACTAAGGCCAAGAGGGAGAAATCCAGGGAAAAGCTCCTAAAACTTCTCAAAGAATATGAGTTGGAGAAGCCCGCCTTGAGGATCGCGAGGGTTGGAGGGAGTGGGGCTTGAAGTATAAGGGATATGTCGGCAGATATGCTTTAATCGATCTGACGAGGCAGTCGATCCATATCGAGCCATTAGATGAGGGGCTTGCGAGAAACTATATCGGTGGAAGCGGTTTCGCCGCCAGAATCCTCTATGACATGCTCAGACCCGGGATAGATCCATTGAGCCCTGAAAATGTGGTGGTTATCGCGACAGGCCCATTGACCGGAACCCTATGGCCCACCACTGGGAGATATATGATGGCCTCGAAGTCCCCGTTGACTGGGATCTGGGGTGAGAGCCATGCTGGAGGACACTTCGGCCCAGAGCTCAAGTATGCTGGATTCGATTATCTCGTGATAACTGGTAGGAGTGAGAGGCCGACCTACATCTACATCGATAATGGGAGGATCGAGCTTAGGAGGGCTGAACATCTATGGGGGTTAAACGTCCACGAGGCGACGGACGCCATTAAGGAGGAGACCGATCCAAACGCGCACGTGGCATGCATAGGTCAGGCGGGAGAAAACCTAGTTAGGTTTGCCTCGGTGATAAGCGACTATCATAGAGCTCATGGGAGGACAGGTGTGGGAGCTGTTTGGGGCAGTAAGAGACTCAAGGCCATAGCCGTTAGAGGGGATGGGGAGGTTGAGGTCGCGGACCTGGAAAAGTTCATGGAGCTCGTCGAGGATGCTCATGAAAGGGTTCTAAAGCATCCACAAGCTAGAGACCTCGCAAAGTATGGAACACCGTTGCTGGTTGGGTATAAGCAGTCGATAGGAGAGTTCCCTACAAAGAACCATTGGACGGGAGTCTTCGATGGTGCGAAGGAGCTCATGGCCGAGGTGTTGAAGGAGAGGTTTTGGGTGAGGGATAGAGCTTGCTTCTCATGCAGAGTTCAATGCAAGAAGGTATACACAGTTAAGGAGGGAAGATATGCTGGAATAGTATCCGAGGGGCCTGAATACGAGGGAATATACTCATTTGGATCAAATCTGGGAAACTCCGACTTCCCATCGATCTTCTACGCAAACTACCTCTGCAACAATTATGGATTAGACGCTATATCGACTGGATGCGTGATCGCCTTCCTAACCGAGTGCGTTGAGCGTGGGATAGTCGGTAGGGATGAGGTTGATGGCCTCGATCTCAAATGGGGAAATCATGAGGCGTTCATCGAGCTAATCCACAAGATAGCGAAACGTGAGGGTATAGGAGATCTCTTGGCCGAGGGGGTTAAGAGGGCGTCTGAGAAGATTGGGAGAGGCTCAGAATACTACGCGATCCACGTAAAGGGATTAGAGGTCTCAGGCCAAGATGGGAGAACCCATAGATCGATAGGATTGAGCCACGCAGTCGCCAGCAGGGGCGCAGACCATCTAAGAGGGCTCGTCACCGTCGACCAGCTTGGATATGAGGAGATAGCGGCGAAGAGGTGGGGTAGGGATAAGCTCCCAGACATATGCAACCCATATAGTGAGAAGTGGAAGGCCTTAGCGGTCAAGACGACCGAGGATGTCTACGCGGTGAGGGATCTATTGATAGTATGCTGGTATACGGTCTCATGGCCTCCGATCTACTGGATCGAGGACTTCGCCAAGATACTTCCAGCCGCGACCGGAGAGGAGGCATTTGGAAGGGTTGAGGAGCTCTTGAAGATAGGCGAGAGGGTCGTGAATCTTGAGAGATGCTTCAACGTTAGGGAGGGGATAACGAGGAAAGACGACAGGCTTCCGAGGAGATTCATCGAAGAACCCATGCCCGAGGGGCCTGGAAAAGGTCAAACCGTCAATCTCGACTTAATGCTGGATGAATACTATGATTTGAGGGGATGGGATAGGAAGACCGGGATACCGAGGAAGGAAACCCTTGAGAGGCTTGGGCTTATCGAGGAAATCGAGGACTTGAGGAGGATGGGAAGGCTTCCAGAGTAGGGTGAGCCATGGCCTCTAAGACCATCTTGATCAAGGGTGGAACCCTGGTCACCATGAATAGGGAGAGGAGGATAATCAAGGATGGAGCCATATTGGTCGAGGATGGAAGGATAACGTCTATCGGAAAGGCGGATGAGTTTGGGGGAGAGAAGGCTGATAGAGTAATAGATGCATCGGGAAAATACATCTTTCCAGGATTCATAAACTGCCACACCCACATGTTCCAAGTCCTCCTAAGAGATGTGGCCATGGACATGGTCCTCCTAGACTGGCTCAAGACCTCGATCTGGCCGAGTATAAGACATCTGAGGGAGGAAGACATCTACATAGCTGCGAAGCTCGGGATAGTCGAGAACATCAGATCTGGGGTGACGTGCATAGTCGATAACCAATATCCTAGAAACTATGAGCCGTCGATAAGGGCTATGCACGAGTCTGGGATAAGAGGAGTTCTAGCATGTGGATACTATGAGATCAACGTCCCAGAGGATTTGAGGATGGATGCGGATAAAGCCCTAAAGATGTGCGAGGAGATGATCAGGAGATGGCATGGGAGGGATGAGGGGAGGTTGAGGGTGTGTCCGGCTCCGATGCATCCATGCTTCGCCTCAAAGGAACTCCTACTGAAGTCCAAGGAGCTCGCGGACAAGTATCAGACATATCTACACGTGCATACGGCTGAGAGCGTGAAGGATGTCGAGCTACTTAAGCAGATGACCGGGAAGACCGATGTAGAATACCTCCATGAGCTTGGAATACTCGATGAGAGATTTCACGCGGTCCACGCGGTTCAGGTATCGCCGGAGGAGATGAGATTATTCGCATCGGCTCACGCGAACATAATCCACAACCCAATCAGCAACGCATACACCGGAGCTGGAGTCGCCCCAATTCCAGAATATCTAAGACTTGGATGTAACGTCGCCCTCGGGACGGATGGCCCAGCCAGCGGAGGGAATCACGACTTCCTCCAATCCATGAAGTTCACGGCCTTAATCCATAAGGGGTTTAAGAGAGATCCAACTGTTATGAAGGTCTCGGAGATATTGGAGATGGCGACCATAAACGGGGCCAAGGCTCTTGGAATGGATGGTGAGATAGGATCTCTTGAGGCTGGGAAGAGGGCGGACCTAATAATATTGGATCTCCATAAGCCTCACACCGTATACGTCCATGACCCGATCGCAAATCTAGTATATGCTGCGACGAGCGAGAACATCGAGACCGTCATAGTCGATGGCGAGATCTTGATGGAGGATAGGAGGATAACCTACATCGATGAGGAGGAGGTCATGGCTGAGGCCTCAAAGGTTGCGGAGAGGTTGATGGAAAAGTTTTCAAGGCGTGGCTAAGGGAGATTGATCTGAGATAATGGCGTATGTAACCCATCTAAGATGTTCGAGGTGCGGCTCCGAGTATAGGCTTGAGGATGGGAAGGTTATCTGCGATAGGGATGACCTCGGACGCCTAGACATCTACTACGACTATGAGGCGATCTCAAGAACCCTGACGAAAGAGACTCTTGAGGAGAGAAGGGGCGGAGTCTGGAGATACTTTGAACTATTACCGGTGTCTAGGAGGTCTTCTATCGTGAGCCTCGGCGAGGGTGGGACGCCGATGATAAGATCCGAACGCCTCTCCAAGCATCTCGGCTTAAAGAACCTATACCTGAAGGATGAGACGAGGAATCCAACAGCCTCCTTCAAGGATAGATCTATGACCGTTGGGGTATCGAAGGCGGTGGAGCTTGGGGTTAAGAAGACCTGCACAGCTTCGAGTGGAAATGCGGCCGCAGCCCTCGCAGCATACTCGGCTAAGGCCGGGCTAGAGTGCTATGCATTCGTCTTAGAGGAGGCGTCGATCGGGAAGATCTCCCAGCTCCAACTCTATGGTGCGAAGGTGTTTAGAGTTAGGAGGGTTGAGGAGGAGGTCGATCCAACGGTCCAGCTACTCAGACTCGTAGTCAAGAATTATGGCTGGTATCCATGCCCAAGCTTCGGGCCATTCAATCCATATCAGGTTGAGGGGCCTAAGACAATATCATATGAGATCGTTGAGCAGCTTGGCTGGAGGATTCCAGACTGGATACTCATCCCAACGGGCTCTGCGTGTCTCCTAGCCGGGATCTGGAAGGGGCTTAAAGACTACTATGAATTTGGCTGGATAGATCATCTTCCAAGATTGGCGGCGATCCAGTCTACTGGAAACGCGCCGTTCGTGAGGGCGTTTAAGGAGAGGATGGATCCGATGAATATAGAGCCTTGGAGGAATCCGAGGACGGTCGCGAGCGGGTTGATGGACCCATATCCATGGGATGGAGACGCTGGCCTAATCGCCTTGAAGGAGACTGATGGTGTGGCCGAGGCCGTTCCAGACAATCTAATCCTAGAAGCTCAGAAGCTCTTAGCGTCGATGGAGGGCGTGTTTGCTGAGCCATCTGGAGCGGCTGGCTTAGCCGGGGCCATGAAGCTCTTAGAGGATGGGGTCATAGATCCGAGTGATGAGGTCGTGGTCCTCGTGACCGGCAGCGGCTTAAAGGATCCAGATATAGTTAAGAGTATGTTCGCGGAGCCTCCGACGATAGGTCCAAGCCTTGAGGAGTTTACGAGGATGCTGAGTCGATTGGGCTGAACTCATCTTATCCTATCTAGCTCGGGCTTAACCTCCTTCAACCTATCCCAGAGCCTCTCCGCAGACCTCTGAGCGATCCTCTCAACTTCATCCTCATCTACGGTTAAGACCTTTCTATCCCTCATCAAGATCCTCCCATCAACTATAACCGTCTGGACATCATCTCCATCAACCGTGTTCACCAGATGCCCATAAACGGTCTCGGCGTTGAGCGGGGTTGGCAGAACATCGGGTTTTATGATGATTATATCCGCGAGCTTCCCAACCTCAAGTGAG
Source organism: uncultured Nitrososphaeria archaeon (assembly GCA_964451435.1). Classification (GTDB taxonomy): domain Archaea; phylum Thermoproteota; class Nitrososphaeria_A; order Caldarchaeales; family Wolframiiraptoraceae; genus AUK039. The sequence continues at coordinate 57,881 of CAYVHW010000001.1, forward strand.
CCAACCTCCCCGTCAACGCCATAGAGTTCGGCGCCCTTGATGGTCGCCATCTCCAAAACCTGTAGCGGCGTCATCATCCTCGGATCTCGATAATGGACCTTGTGGAGTAGGTAGGCTGCACGTATATTCTCGAATCCATCGAAGATGTATCCATCGTTTCCCAGCCCGACCCTGATCCCCATATCGATCATCTTGGGGATGGCCGCGACCCCAACCGCATTCAACATGTTGCTCATCGGGTTATGCGCGACATTCGTCCCAGTCTCGGCCAAGATCTTCAACTCATCATCGTTTAGATGAACGCAGTGAGCCAAGACCACATCCCTCCCAAGAAATCCCACATCTCTAAGCCTCTCAACCGTCCGCTTCCCATATCTCTCCAAGTTATGATAGACGTCGACCAAGCCCTCAGACGTATGCATGGTTATCGGGACCTTCAGCTCATTAGCCTTCTCCCTGACGAGCTTGAGGAGGTCGTCGGATACGGTGAAGCTTGCGTGTAAGCATAGCATCCCTCTGACCCTCCCCTTATCCCCAACTTTCTCAATGTATCTGATGCACTCCTTAATCCCCCTCTCGCCCTCCTCCCTACTATGCCTCTCCGTGGCCTCGAATGAGATGAAACCTCTAATCCTGATCCTCTCAACCGCTTCACCGATCCTATCCAAGACGCCCTCAATGGAGTTTGGGCCGGAGTAGGTGTCGGCGAATAGGGTCGTCCCAGTCTTCAAGAACTCTAGGCATCCTACCAAGGCGCTCGCGTATGCGTCGTCGTGGGTTAACGCCTCATCGACAGGCCACCAAATCCATTGGAGGTTTTGCATGAAGTCTGTTGGAGGCTTGATCTTGGCGAAAAGTGGAGCCCCTCTAAGGAGCATTCCGTAGAGATGGGTGTGGGAGCAGATCAATCCGGGCATCACTATGCATCCTTTAGCATCTATCTCCTCATCCGCCCTCACTCCCGAGAACTCGGACATCTTCCCGATCTTGCTTATCTTTCGATCCTCGACCAATATCCCCCCATCCTCGATTATCCTCCGCTCCCGATCCATCGTGACGAGCAAACCATTCTTGATTAGGATACTACCCACATTAAGCACCTCAATAACCAAAATGATCTTGATGATAGATAAGTGATTCATCTTAACATGGAAAAATCTTAAATCGGAGATAGGTCGAGATCATGAGGGTGTCGTCGAATGCCATACATCTACGCCGATCCATCGAGGTGCACTGGATGCGAGATATGCGTCTTAACATGTTCATTCACATACTTCAAGGTCCTAAATCCGAAAAAGGCTAGGTTGAGGGTCGTGAGGATGGAGCCCGCAATAGATCTAGTGATCGCTTGCAGGAATTGTGAGAAGGCGCCGTGTATGGAGGCGTGTCCAAACGAAGCCATCAAAAGAACATCTAAGGGGATAATCGTGATAGATGAAGGGAGATGCGATGGATGTGGAAGATGCATCGAGGCATGTCCCTTAGACGCCATCCACATACCCCCCAATGGGAGAGCCCCGATAAAGTGCGTGGCCTGCGGAGCATGTGTTCAAGCATGCCCCGTGGGATGTCTCAAGATAGCTTATAGCTTTGAGGAGGCGTTTGAGAAGCGAAGGAACTATGCTGAGAGACTTAAGGAAATAGTCTTGAACTTGAGGAGTGGTGGATAGCTAGGATCCATTAGCTCGGTCAAAATCTTCGATTCAAGTTGGAGATTGGATAGATTTTATATGGGGCGATTCACCGACTTATTCGGCATGCGGTATAAGGGGTATGCTGGTAGAATTCTCTGGATAAATCTAACCCATGAGAAGGTTAGGGTCGAGGATTTCCCGGAGAAACTCGCGGAAAGATATCTCGGAGGATCTGGAATATGCGCGAGAATACTCTACGACCTAATCAAGCCCGGAATAGATCCACTCAGCCCAGAGAACGTCTTGATGTTCGCGACCGGGCCATTAACCGGAACCCTCTTCCCCCAAGCATGTAGGTATACGGTCGCGGCGAAGTCTCCATTAACGGGTATTTGGGGAGAGTCTCATGCAGCTGGACACTGGGCTCCAGAGCTGAAGTTCGCGGGCTATGATGCGATAATATTTCTCGGGAGGGCGTCTAAGCCCGTCTATCTCTGGATAGATGACGATGAGGTTGAGATCAAGGATGCTGGAGAGATTTGGGGGAGAACGGTCCTAGAGACCGACGACATCCTAAGAGAAGAGCATGGAAATGATGTTAAGGTTGCTTGCATAGGTCCCGCTGGAGAGAACTTGGTCAGATATGCGGCGATAATGAATGATAGGTATAGGGCTGCTGCTAGATCTGGGATTGGGGCGGTTATGGGGAGCAAGAACCTAAAGGCCATAGCGGTGAGAGGCTCAAGGGACATCGAGGTCGCGGATCCAGAAGCATATATGGAGCATGTTAGGAGATGGCATCGAAAGATGCTCAGCCACCCATTCATGCCCGATAGGGCGAAGTATGGGACAACTAACTTGATCGAGCTTATGCAGAAGATCGGGAGGTTGCCAACCTATAATCTCCGTCAAGGGGTCTTCGACGAATACTATAAGATCGGCGGGGAGATCATTTACAGGAAATATCTCATTAAGCCCGTAGCTGACTTCGCGTGCCTCCAGAGATGTGGGAGATACACGGCGGTCTATAATGAGCCCTATAGGTGCATGGGCGGCGGCCCCGAGTATGAGACCCTCTGCTCCCTAGGATCGAGGTGCGGGATATCGAATATCGAGGCGATCCTATACGGGAATTGGCTCTGCAACAATCTGGGACTCGACTCTGTCTCCGCCGGCGGAACGATCTCATGGGCGATGGAATGCTATGAGCTTGGCCTGATATCGAGGGATGAGCTGGATGGACTCGACCTAAGATTCGGTAATGAGGAGGCGATGATCGAGCTACTCATAAAGATCGCTTATAGGAAGGGGGTTGGAGACCTATTGGCGGAGGGGAGCTGGAGGGTTGCGAAGAAGATCGGCAGGGGAACCGAAAGATACGTGATGCACGTCAAGGGCCAGGAGATAGCATCTCAGGAGCCTAGAGCCCAGAAGTCCATGGGTCTGGCCATAGCCACGGCCGCGAGGGGGGCGGATCACCTCTATGGGTTCCCGGTCTTGGATGAGGTCGGTTTCGAGAAGGAGATTAGGGAGAGGTTTGGGGAGGAGTATCTGCCCGAGATCGCCGATAGGCTGAATCCGAAGTATAAGGGGTTCATGGTTAAGGAGTGCGAGGACTATATGGCCGTGGTGGAGGCGGTTGGGGTATGCAAGTATGGAACCCAGATCCCCCCAGTCTTCTACTATCAAGACATAGTGGATGCATTGAGGGTCACATGTGGAATGGATGTAGATGTCAGAAAGCTCAAATTGATTGGGGAGAGGATAGTGAACCTGAATCGAGCATTCAACATCAGAGAAGGAGTAAGTAGGAGGGATGACACCCTACCCGAGAGGTTAACGAAGGTTCCAGCCCCCCTAGGGCCGGCCAAGGGCCACGTCGTCGAACTAGATCAGATGCTTGACGAATACTATCGATGTAGGGGATGGGATCTAGAGACCGGTAAGCCGACCTATGAGAAATTAGTCTCACTAGGATTGGAGGATGTCGCAGAGGATCTATTGAGGAAAGGATTGATAAGGAAGGCTGAGACCTAATGCATGCAATATGCTGATCATGTCTTTAATATGATCTTCAGGGTTTCTCGGTTCATCGCCTTCTCAAATGCCTCCTCCCACCTCTCAATTGGATAGACTCCATCTATCATGTAGTCGACCTTCACGAGCTTCTCCTTCAAAGCCCTTAGAGCTGGTTTAAATGGCCCACATCTAGACCCGATCAACCTTATCTCATTCACCACGATCTCCGATAAGGGTATCCTCGAAGGCTTGGCGGTCGTGGTCTTTAGCACCAAGAAGCCCATGGGCTTAACGAGCTTAACCGCCTCCATTATCGCGTCAGGATTTCCAGTAGCATCTACAACGACATCAAACTTCACGCTTTGATCAAGCTCATCTATGGTTGAGGCGTTTATCCCAAGCCTCCTCAAAAGCTCCAACTTCCTCTGATGTCTTCCAACCACAATTAAATCCACATAATATCTCAAGACCTGAGCTATCAGTTGCCCCAATCTACCGTCTCCAAGGAGCAAAGCCTTCCATGAAGGCTTTAGGGGAATTTGGTTCGGGATCTCGTATGCGGCTGCCAACGGCTCGGTGAAGACAGCTTCAAGGTCTGATACCTCATCTGGAACTATGTGGAGATTCTTTTCAGGTAGGGTTAGGTATTCTGCGAATGCTCCATCCTTACCCCTGATCCCAAGAGCCAGCCTATTAGTGCAATGCTTCTCTAGTCCCTTTTTGCAGAACTCGCATTCACCGCATCCAATGTTTATCTCGCCTACGACTCTCTTGCCGATAAGCTCTTTATTATCGGAGTCCTCGACCACCCCGACGAACTCATGGCCTAAAACCCCCTTAAACCCGGTATATCCTCTCAAGATCTCTAGATCGGTTCCACAGATCCCAGCATATCGAACCCTTATCAAAGCTTCACCCGATCTCCTCTTAGGTTTTGGATAATCGGCATGGAGCTCGATCCTCTCACCGTTAAAGTATAGGGCTTTCATCGGATACGGAATCGTTTCCGGATTTATAAGATTAGTTCTGGAATCGATCTAACTCCTTCATCCATGAGATCCATGGCCTCCCCTCAAGATGTCTAAGAACTCCTCCACGAACTCCATCGTCCTAATCGTATTTGTTGGGATGCCATAATCCTTTAGATCCTCAGACAATAGCGTTACCTGAAGGGGCGATAGGCCGGCGTCGATCAATAACCTCTTATCAGAGATTATCTCCTTCGCCGAGCCATCCGCAAACTTCTTGCCATCCTTCAAGATTATTATCCTCTCGGCGAACTCGGCTGCGAGGTATAGGTCATGGGTTATTACCATGACAGTCTTACCGCGGTCCCTAAACCTTTGAAGCAACCTCATTATCTGAAGGCTTCTCCCAAAGTCTATTCCAGTCGTAGGCTCATCGAGTATCAGGAACTCGGGCTCCATGGCTAGGACCGAAGCTATCGCAACCCTATGCTTCTCGCCGACGCTTAGGAGGTGGGGGAACGCGTTTAGAGGCTTCTTCAAGTCGACGAACTTTAAGGATTCCTCAACCCTCCGCTTAACATCCTCTTCAGGTATCCCTAGGTTTCTGGGCCCGAAGGCTATCTCCTCGAATATGGTTGAGGCGAAGATCTGATGCTCTGGATTCTGGAAAACGTATCCAACTATCCTCGCGCACTCCGCGACGGTCATCTTCTTAGTATCCTTCCCCTTGATGAGAACCGTTCCCTCAGTCGGCTTAAGCAATCCATTCATGAGCTTCGCGAGAGTGGTCTTTCCAGACCCGTTCTGACCCAATAACGCTATGAACTCCCCCGGCTTAATGCTCAAGCTCACACCATCTATCGCCTTAACCCCTCCTGGATAGACGTAGCTCACATCCCTAACCTCAACTATGGCCTGCTCCTTCATCCAAAACCCCCCTTAAGATGCTTGATGCCTCCCTCAAGGATATTGGGATTGTTGGGAGATTTACCCCAGATCTCATGAGATTATATGCTATCTCGGAGACTTGAGGCGGTCTGAAGCCCGCCCTCTCAGGTCTAATCTCCCTTGAGAAGACCTCCTTAGGATCTCCCTCCAAGACTATTCTCCCCTCATTCATGACAACTATCCTATCTACATACTCGACGGCCCACTCAATCCTATGCTCAACGGCTAAGATCGTCGTATCGAATTCCCTGCGGAGCTTGAGGATCAAGTCTGTCACACGCTTAGTCCCTTGCGGATCGAGCTGGGACGTAGGCTCATCCAAGATTATGACTCTAGGTCTAAGGGCTAGAACCGATGCTATCGCCAAGGCTTGCTTCTGGCCGCCGGATAGGCTTGCGGGGGACCTATTCTCTAGACCGCTCAACCCAACGACCTCCAACACCTCCTTAACTCTCCTCTCGATCTCATCTTTTGGAAGCCCAAAGTTCTCCAAGGGGAAAGCGACCTCCTCATAAACAGATGTCGTGACGAGCTGCATCTCCGGATTCTGGAAGACTATCGTGACATACTTCGCTAGATCGGTTGGAGAGGCGGTTAGGGGATCTAGATCGAAGACCTTTACGCTCCCCTTAACCTCAGCCTTAATCACCCTAGGGATTATCCCCATTATCGTATAGCATAGGGTTGTCTTCCCACACCCACTAGGTCCCATCAAGATCACAAACTCTCCCTCATTTATCCTCAGCGATAATCCCTTCACCGCATAATCTTCCTCCTCTCTATATCGAACCCATAGATCATCTATCCTTATCGCCGTGCCCACCCCGTCTCACCACCAGATTGGGATCCTGGTTAATATGATGAGTGAGATTATGTAAACGGCGATGAGCATGCATAGCATGAATGTGTCGTAGAGCCTCCACCTCAACTCCCTAGAGAACGTCCTAGTCTTCATCACCCCAAAGCCCTTACTATCTAAGGCGACTCCAAGCTCCAATGCGCTCCTCATCATCCTTATCATTAGGGGCACGAAGATCGCTATATACTTCCTTATCCTGCTCGGGATGCTCCCCTTCTCAAGCTCAAGCGCCCTAGACTTCTGCGCATCCGTTATCGTCCTTATCTCGACTATGACTGTTGGAAGGAATCTAAAGGCGAGGATCGGAATATATGCGAGCCTATATGGGAGCTTCCATCTAACGAGAGCTTGAAAGAGGTCTCCAGGTCTAGATGTTATGAATATCACCGCTATGGCAATTATGGGGCTTAAGACGAGAAATGCCTTGCTGAGAGCGAGGTTTAGGGCGAGATCAGTATACTTCCATCCAAGGATGGGGATTATCAGGATAGGCCTCCCTCCCCGAGGAGCCGACGCCGGCCAAAAGACTAGGCTGAAGAATAGGATGACCGCCGTTAACCCCCCGAATAGCTTATACCAGAAGCTCGTCGGCTTCGATGAGATCAAAGCTAGGAGGGCTGATGCATAGATTATCCCACCATAAATCGGGTTCATCATATAATTTCCATTATAGATCGAGAAGGCCAAGACTATGAGAGCCCATATGATCTTAGCCCTAGGATCAAGTCTATGGAAGACGCCTTTTCCCGGGATGTAGAGGCCGTATTCAAAGCTCATCTCACATCATCAAAAAAATGAGAGGGAGTTTCTTATAGTTATGATTTCTCGAGGAAGGTTGTTCGATCGCTCCAATGCAGTCCCCATCTCTTCACCGGCGGATAGAGGGCGTAGGCTAAAGGCGGACCAGCGATCGCCGTCACTATTGAGTTGTTGATTATGACGAATGGGGCGAACCATCCCCAGACGAATAGCGGCGGCAATCCAACTATCGCCTTAGCCATGTCAAGCCACCACGAGATGTAGAGGGAGCACCAGACAGATCCCACCAATACTCCCCAGAGATAGAAGTCGAAGACAGATCTGCTAGTCCTTAGGCTATGGTCTCTCATCAGCTTATATGGGACATATCCTAGGAGGAAATTTCCAATGAATCCTCCGATGCTCCCGAATCCTAGGAATCCTCCTAGGGCGTCGGCGATCAGGTTTCCGAAGGCGAGGCCAACACATCCAGGGATTCCGAACAATATCCCAAAGACTGGGGAGAGCATATTCGCCGGCCTAATCCACGTGAATCCGGGGATCACTATCAAGCCTGCTGTCGCGACCAATCCTCCGCCATAGATGGCTGCTACGAGGGCGGCTATCGCTATATCTATCGAGTCCCATTTAATCACCTGCCTCACTATCCTTCCCTTCCTAATCGTGAATCCAGCCAGCTCCATGATGAATAACACTGTTCCAACTACCCAGAAGATCCCGCCCACTATCCTCCAGAAGTCGAAGCCTAATGAGAGGAACGCCGCCCCCCATGACCAGACAGCTGGCCCCTTCTCCCAAATTATCCCCGAGACGGCTGCGAAGGTTGCTGAACCCCAGATCGATAATGCTATCGCGATTATCCCTATGATGACGGCTAATGGCTTATAGTATCCCGGAGTAGCCTCACTCATCTAGATTCCACCTCCTTTCCTTTCTTAGAGATCTTAAGCCAGACCCCGACTCCGATGATTATCAAGATAAAGCCGATGAGATTTGGTATGTAGTATCCGGCGGCCGCGACCTTTCCATAGATCCCGCCGAAAAGCAATGCGAGATATATGCCGAAACTTACCAAGAATGCCACGCCTATTAAGGTCACCAGCCAGCCTCCACGCCTCTTCGCAGCCGCTAACGCCAACCCTATCACAGTTAATACGATGCCGATCCCCACCAATACTTCCCAATATGGTATCAGTTCTACAGCCATCGTGTCCTAATATGAGCATCCTCCGTATATAAGCGTTTATCGGCGAAGGGGATAACTAATCAAAAATTCTTTAGGAATCGGTGGGGTGCTTATAGCGAGTTTCGAAATCATTAATTTATCGTCCATATAGTTGGTGGGTTGGATTGAAGAATAGGGAAATCATAGGCCATGGGACTTGGTTGGATAAGGTCGCCTACGAGCTAGTTGAGAGGGAGAAGAGGCTTGGGAGGAGCCTAGATCTGATCAGGACTGAGAGTGGATTGGGGGCTTCGGGAATACCTCACGTGGGTAGCATGGCCGACGCGGTTAGAGCGTATGGAGTAACCATGGCCTTGAGGGAGCTTGGATACAACTCCGAGCTGATAGCATTCAGCGACGATATGGATGGCTTGAGGAGGGTTCCAGAAGGTTTGCCGAGCTGGCTTGAAGACCACCTCCTAGAGCCAGTCTCCTCGATCCCAGATCCTCTAGGATGCCATGAGAGCTATTCCGAGCATATGAGCGGGATGCTTAAGGAAGCTCTTGAACGCGCCGGAATCGAATGCACCTTCATGTCTGGTAGAGAGGTTTACGCCTCTGGGAAGTTGGCTGGCGAGATCCATGAGATATTGTTGAATTGGAGGAGGATAGGCGAGGCGATCAAGGAGTTAACGGGTCAAGAGAAGTTCACGAAAGTCCTACCATACTTCCCGGTCTGCAAGAATTGTGGAAAGATATACACAACTCAAGCATATCGGTATGATCCTAAGCGGCGGGTGGTCGAGTATAAGTGTGTTGGAGCGGAGGTCAAGGGCAGGTGGTTCGATGGATGCGGATATGAGGGTGAGGCGGATATAACGAGGGATGATGGCAAGCTTGCGTGGAAGGTTGAGTTCGCG
>CAYVHW010000002.1:0-37921 GCA_964451435.1 uncultured Nitrososphaeria archaeon
CCGGGTATCTTCTCCGCGGCCAAGGATCCAAAGCCCGGGATCCGTGGCCCATTTTTCTGACCAGCTTGTTTGGCCGCTAGACTACCGGGCTTCCATCGTATATGCTCCCTTGGATGCTTTTGTGTTTTCCGCTTAAGGTTGAAATCGAGGCTTACCCCATCTTCGCCGGATTTGGGCAGGTTGTATAGGATCGTCAGGTGCTCCAACTGTGGGAATCTCCAGATAACCTCGGCTAGGAAGAAGTTTAGATGCGTTAGATGCGGCGCCGTCCAAGACATCAGCTCCGTTAAGCCATTATATGTTACCGAGGATTCGAGGAAGGCGAGGGAGGTGCTGGCGGAGCTTAAGAGTCGTGGAAAAGCTTTAGGGTTCAAGAAGCCCGCCGGTATGAAGTGGGGATAATTTAGGGATATAAGTCAGCCGTTAAGCCGGCTAACAGTTATAGGTTGAGAAGGATCACATATCTTGGGATGCTATTAGGCGCTCACGTCTCGATATCTGGATCCGTGGATAAGGCGGTGGATAGGGCCAAAGACCTAGGATGCACGACCTTCCAGATCTTCACGAGGAATCCTAGGGGATGGACCGCTAAGCCGTTTAAGAAGGGTGAGGTCGAGGAGTTTAGGAGGAAGTTTGAGGAATATGGGTTTAAGGTCGCCGTCGCCCACATGCCCTACCTCCCAAACCTCGCATCCCCCGATAAGAGCGTGTATAGGAAGTCTGTGAAGTCCTTGATGGAGGAGCTTAAGCGGACTGAGAGGCTTGGACTCCCCTACCTCGTCTTACACGTTGGAAGCCATCTAGGGAAGGGGATCGAGGGAGGGATTAAGAGGGTTGCCGGGGGAATCAACAAGGCATTCTCGAAGGTCGATAATGATGTGATGCTATTGTTGGAGAACATGGCGGGCCAGAAGAATAGCGTTGGATCGAGATTCGAGGACATAAGGAGGATAATAGACCTAATAGAGGATAAGAGCAGGATCGGAGTATGCTTCGACACATGCCACGCATTCGCCGCAGGATACGACCTCAGAACCAAGAAGGCGATAGAGAATACCATAGAGGACTTCGATAAGATAATTGGATTGAAGATGCTCAAGGTGGTCCACATAAACGATTCAAAGGGAGACTTGGGAAGTTGTATAGATAGGCATGAGCATCTCGGACTCGGTAAGATAGGGCTGAGGGGGTTAAAGGAGTTCGTCCACCATCCAGCGATAAGACCCTTACCATTGATCTTGGAGACCCCCGTCGATTCACGCGGGAACTTCAAGACGAATCTAGCAAAGCTTAAGAAGATCTATCAGGGATAGGTTTGGTTGAAGTTTATGGAGCGTGTGATGAGGATTCTCCGCTGGATTAGGGCAAAATTTCTCACAAAGACATTCTTGAAGTTCGCGATAGTCGGTGGAAGCGGGGTGATCGTGAACATGCTCGTCTTCCTCATCCTAACAAACTATACATCCATCCATCACCTTGTTGCGAGCGCCATAGCAACTGAAACGGCCATCCTAAACAACTTTACCTGGAATCATCTCTGGACTTTTAGGAGGAGGGGGAAGATGAACATACTTGTGAGGATCGCGGCCTTCCACGGCTCCAGGATCTTAGGGTTGATCGTGACGGTTGCTGGACTCTATGTTTTATCGGATCTCCTAGGGCTTCCCGAGTATCCATACTATATCGTCGCGATAGGGCTTGGGGTTATAGCGAACTTTCTCACGAGCGACCTCTTCGTCTGGCCTGAATCCCAGGCTTGACCCCATAGACCCTAACTCTATCCAAGACCCCGGATCTATCGAGCGCTAGGAGTATCATGTAGCCCAGGATGGATCCCGGAACCGAGCTTAAGGCCCATCCAAGCCAGAATATTGGGAGGAATTCTAGGGCTCCTCTCTGCTCTATGACTCCGAGTATTCTAACGTCTCCTATCGCTGGTGCGAGGATGAAGACGGAGATGGTTCCGCCGATCAATACGGTTCCAATGGGTTCCATCAAGGCAGCCGAGTATCTAAGGAACCTATTCCTTAATCTAGACGTTATCATGTATGCGAGACCAACTATCAATGCTCCTGGAACTCCTCCGGGGAATGCGTAGAGGGTTCCGACCCCGATCATATTCCTTATTATTCCTATTAGGAGGGCTGTGAGCATTCCCCACCATGGCCCTAGGATGACTCCTGTCAGCGCGTTTATGAGGTGCTGGGTTGGATAAGCTTTAGTCGTGAGGAACTGGAACCAAGTTATGGGCGAGAGAGCTACCCCTAGAGCCGTGAAGACCGTTAGAAGCGTTATCCTCCTTAGCTGAATGCCATCCAACCCACACTCCATGGACGCAATCTCCTTATAACCATGCGTGTTTAAGACCTAGCTGGGATGAGCGACCTATTCGAGAGATTCATCGGGAAGAAGACGATCATCGTCGGAGAGGTTGGATCTGGGAAGACCCTCTTACTTAGCAGATTCCTTGACCAATTGGTGAGGAGCGGGCTCAAGGATAGGGTCACGGTGATCGAGATGGCCCCGAATATGGGAGATGTGGGTGGGACGGTCGAGAACTATACGAGGAATGTTACGTGCGTCAGATACCTCAAGCCATGGAGGATAATCCCGCCTAGGACTATGGGGAAGAATCGTGAAGAGGTGATCAGGTATGCGAGGCTTAACATGCTCGCCTTGAAGCCCTTGATAGAGGAGTATCTTAGGAATCCGACCGAGATCCTCCTCATAAACGACCTCACGATCTACCTCCATGCAGGGGAGGTCGAGGACATAATCCAGCTCATCAACATCTCAAACACCTTCACCGCCACCGCCTATGAGGGTGAGAAGCTCGCGGATGATAGGGGCTCTGGGATAACGGATAGGGAGAGGAGATCCCTAGATAGGTTGAAGGAGCTTGTGGACGAGGTCTTGAGGCTCAGCTAGCTTAGGTTTTTTACGTAACCCTACGATGGAGATTTCGATGAAGATACCTAGAGCTTTAACCATAGCTGGATCGGATTCAGGAGGTGGGGCTGGGATCCAAGCAGACCTAAAGACCTTCGCAGCCCTCGGAGTCCATGGGATGAGCGCACTAACCGCCATAACCGCTCAAAACACCCGTGAGGTGACCATGGTGCATGACATACCGGTGGAGATGGTTAGGGAGCAGATTAGGGTGGTGGTGGAGGATATTGGAGTCGATGCCGTCAAGACTGGAATGCTCCACACGAGCGAGATAATCGAGGCCGTGGCCTCGGAGCTTAAGGGAATAGATGCTCCCTTAGTCGTCGATCCGGTGATGGTGGCGAAGAGTGGGGCGAGGCTTCTGAGGGAGGATGCCGTCAAATCCTTGATCGATGAGTTGATACCGCTGGCCACGGTCTTAACCCCAAACGCTGGAGAGGCAGAGGTCTTAACAGGATTCAAGGTCAAGACTCTAGATGATCAGAAGAAGGCTGCTCAAAAGATCTCGGAACTCGGGGTCAAGGCGGTTGTGGTTAAGGGAGGCCACATCCCCGGAGAGAGGGTGGCCGATGTCCTCTACCTTGATGGAGAGTTCAAGATCTATGAATCGAGGAGGATTGAGAGCAGGAATACTCATGGAACTGGATGCTGCTTCGCCTCAGCGATAGCCGCCGAACTCGCCAAGAACACCCCGATACCCGAAGCCGTTGGGATCGCTAAGAGATTCGTCGAGGACGCTATCAGATACGGTTTCCCAGTCGGCGGAGGCCATGGCCCGATAAACCCGGTTGGGAGATTGATCGAGGACGCTGAGAGGTTCAAGGTCTTAGAATCGATGAGGAGGGCCGTGGAGATCCTAGAATCCATGGACATCTCAAAATACATCCCAGAGTCTCAATCGAATCTAGTGATGGCGATCGATGGAGCGGACAGCCTGTCAGATGTGGCAGCGATACCCGGAAGAATTGTGAGGATCTATGATGGGGTTAAGGCTTCGGAGGCTCCATGGTTCGGGGCGTCGAGACATGTAGCGAACGCGGTCTTAACGGCCATGAAGTTCGATCCCAGAGTTAGGTCGGCGATGAATCTAAGATATGATGAGAGGCTTATCGAGGCGGCCAAGAGGCTTGGATGGGTCGTAAGCTTCTATGATAGGAGGGAGGAGCCCGAGGAGATTAAGAGGCTTGAGGGGAGGACCGTCCCATGGGGCATAGAGGTGGCCGTGAAGAGGGCTGGTGGGAGGGTTCCAGACCTAGTCTATCATCTAGGAGATTGGGGTAAGGAGCCTATGATCTTAGTCTTCGGCAGAGACTCGATGGATGTCGTGGAGAAGGTTAGAAGGTTGATCGCCGAGGCATCTAGATGATCAGCGGTATTCCCACCTCATCACCATTCAGAGGCGGATCCACATCATCCAAAACTATATGGATATGGGGGTATTTGGGTTTAGCTCGGCAAGGCTTCTAGGGTTAAGCTATACTTCCTCGCTATCTTCAAGAGCTTATTCTGAACCTTCCTGACATAGACTCGATAGTAGCGGCCTGGAATATAGATTCTCACCAAGCTCCCCTCATCCTCGATCCTAAAGTCCGGGATATGCTTCTGAAGCGTGTTCATTATCTGCCTGATCGGAGCCCTCGGCTTCCTCCTCTCCTCAAGCTTCTTCACGGGGACGACGAAAGTCCTCTCCCCGAAGACGTATAGCTCGTAGAGTGGTTCATCGGTTAAGAGGTCCTTGACTATGACGGTAGGCCTCGCTAGATCCGCCTTCCTCAACCCCGCTGGAACCTTTACGGTCATCTCCAAGACGTAGATCGATTGGATCTCGCCCTTATCCATGAAGATAACCGTATCTATTATCGATGGAAGCAATCCAACATCAACCCTATTCGCAACCCTTTGGATGGCATCTATCGGGGATGTCGCGTGAATAACTCCGACCATCCCTATTCCGGCGAGCCTGAGATCTATGAAGAGGTCGAAGTCGCTTGAATCCCTTATCTCATCGAAGATGGTGTAGTCGGGTCTACTTAGGAGGAGGACATCGTGTAGCTCGCTCTGCCTCGCCGCCGCCTTCGAATACTGGGTTATGTCGGGTGAGACCCTTAGATCCCTCGGGCTCTCGATCGTCTTGACGACCTTATTAAGGGAGCGATAATATTCGGCTAGGGCTTGGGCGAAGGTAGACTTACCCATTCCAGGTGGGCCTGCTATCAGGATTCCCTCAGCCCTATTCTCAAGCCTATCGACGACCTCTGGTGGTAGATAGTAGTCTCTTAGATCCCTCCTTATGACTGGCTTGACGAGGGTTAGCTCGAATCCATCCGAGAATGGTGGCCTCGTGATCACAACCCTATAATCTCTTAGCTGGAAGATCTTAACCCCGGGCTTATCTATCTCTAGGAAGGCGTCAACCCCAAAGCTCTTATAAGCCTCCCTCATAAGATGGGCTATCAGCAATTCAAGCTCATGCCTTGAGACAGGCTTCTCAGATATCTCGACAAACCTCCACCTACCTGGAACTCCTCGCTTAACCCTCGGCGGAAGCCCCTCCTTTATATGGATGCTCATGACATCCTCCTCGAAGAGCTGGGCTATCGAGAATGGGGGTGGGGGAAGCTCGTAGAGAAGCCTTAAGCCCATCGACTCGGCGAGCTGGGCCATCACCGGATCACATGTAAGGATCGCGGCGTTCAGCCTCGCGGCCTCTTCAGCTATCAATAATCTATCGCTCTTCTCCCTATCTCTAAGGTCTCCGACATAGTCGAGCTTGACCCCGGTCTCCTCGCATGCGTTGACTAGGTCTTTAAGCCCCTCCATGGCCATAGTGTCTCCTTGAGATGCTTGATCCTCAACCTTCTTCAACAAAACCCGGTGGATGAGAAGCCTACCCCTCACTCGCCCCTCCCTAACGAGGTGGGAGGCGGCCTTCAGCTGGATAGCCGATAGATCCGGTAGGATTATTTCCTCCATCACCACTCAACTTTCTCGCCTACGCCTCAGTAGCCGAACTAATAAACTATAACTCGATCATCCAGCTCAAACACGATCTCTAAATCCTAAGATGTCTAGGAATCCTCGGAGAGCTTGGATAAGGGGATCAAGTGTTGGGCGGCGAGGGTTGAGAAGAATAGGGCTGAAGAGGTGAGGAAGAGGCTTCTAAAGCTCGACATCCTGAATCCCAGATTGAAGCCCTTCGAGAGGAATGGATTCATCTATTTTCCCCTAAAAGATCAGGAAAAGGTTGACGATATCCTTGGAGAGCTTAATGTATCCGTGGTGGCCGCATACTTCGAGGAGAGGCCGAGGAGGCCGAAGAGCTTAGAGGAGATCCTCTCAAACAAGCTTCCAAAAGAGCTGCTCGACCTCATCCCCTCATCCTATGACCTAATCGGGGACATAATCTTGGTCGAGATCCCGCATGAGCTCAAGCCCTATGAGAAGCTTGTGGCCGAGGCTCTCATGAAACTGCATCCAAGGGTAAAAACGGTCTTATCGAAGGAGGGGGCGACGAGAGGAGCGTATAGGTTGAGGGAGTATAGGGTAATCGCAGGCTTAAACAGATTCGAGACCGTTCACCGAGAACATGGATGCGTCATTCGAGTAGATTTGAGGAAAGCTTTCTTCAATCCTAGGATGTCTGGTGAGAGGGTCAGGGTTGCGAGATCCGTCTCGAAAGGCGAGAAGGTTTTAGACATGTTCGCTGGAATAGGCTCATTCTCGATAATAATAGCGAGGGAGCAGCCCACTGCGACCATAATCGCAATAGAGCTGAATCCAGAGGCATATAAGCTCATGTTAGAGAACATTAAGCTGAACAGGGTTGAGGATAGGGTGAAGCCGATCCTAGGAGACTGCAGGGAAGTTCTCAAACAGATTCATGAGAAGTTTGATAGGGTGATAATGGATCTCCCGCATAGCTCGATAAACTACCTCGACTTAGCGTTAGAAAAGACCAAGCAAAATGGAATAATACATCTATACTTGGTTGGCGTCGGAAGAGATCCTGTTGAGGATGCGCGTGAGAGGGTCTTGAAGAAGATTCGAGGCCTAGGATTCGATGTGGACATACTTTATGCGAGGAGGGTTATGGAGATAGCCCCGCGGAAATCCACGATAGTCTTAGACCTCAAGGTTAGGTGCGGATGAATCAACCTTTTATCCGATGTGATATATATCATTAGGGGGTTGTTATGAGCTGGGGCACGATCACGGCCTCGACGATCACCTGCATCTTGGCAGTACTCCTCATCTTCTCATGCCTTCAATATCAGGTTCTAAGCTCGGATTACATGAACCTGTATAACAGCTACCATCACCTCAAGGGTGAGTATGATCAGCTCAAAGCAAACTATATGGATTTGTACGGTCGATACGGCTCTCTTAAGGACAGGTATGAGGGGCTTCAAGAAGATTATCGGGAAGCCTTGGTTGAAGGTGGTCTCTGAGGAGAACAGCAAGCTGAAGGAGAATTATAGCAGGCTCACCGATAGCTATGAGAAGCTTAAGCTCCAGCTCGATGAAATAAAGAGGAGATATGAAGAATTGGAGAAGAAGTATGGGGACCTGATGTCAAAGTGTTCCGAGATGGAGGTAAGTCTTCCAAGGATTAAGGGAAGGTTGAAGGAGATCTCAGACAGGATCCTCACCCCAAGTGATCGAATACCGGACATGTTGAGACAAGCGAGTCCGGCGATGGTCGAGGACGTGGTTTATGGGGAGCTTGGCTTGAGGGCCGAAACCCCTCCTGAGGCCAAGGCCAAGAAGGTTCTTGAGTGGATCATGCTAAATCTAGAATACTTAGACGACTTCCATCGATATCTAACCGACCATGAATTGAGGTCGCATCAAGACTTCCTCTCACTCCCAAATGAGACTCTTGCCAGAGGAGGTGGAGACTGCGAAGACCTAGCAACCTAACTTATACGATGCTCAAGGCGGTTCTCGGGGAGGACGAGCAAATCTACATAGTCTACATCTGCGACGGAACGTGCCACGTGGCCACCATATACAAGCATGGGGATAAGATCATGGTATTGGATCCGGCTGGAGCCTATGTGACTGATGCGAGGACGCTTTTGGAGATGTCTATGAATAAGGGGTTAAACAGGTATAGGGTTTGGCTTAACCCGCTCGCGATAAGGCGGGAGGGGAAAGAGTTTTTGATGGAGAATGGATTCGCCGAACTAGTCTATATGAAGGCTCCAGGCATCGAGGAAAAGGCTTACAAATTCATGAAAGCTGAAGACGCCGTGGCCCTCTGGCTTAACCATTGGAAGGGGGAGATGGCTAACCCGAGTATAAGGATGGTGGCGAACGACACCTTCGTCAAAGTCTTCACCTCAACTCAAGAATTCCTGGATTGGATGGAGAAGTCGGCTTGACCGCGATCAGAGTATTTATACATGGCGTGAGGTTTACTCAGTTGGGAGAATGGGGGTTAAGCTTAGGGATATAATTCCTCCAGAGGCGATGGAGAGAATAAGCCTCGAAGCCCTAGCGGGTAAGGCGATCGCCCTAGACGCCTACAACATCCTCTACCAGTTCATCACGATAATTAGGGGTCCTGATGGGAGACCTCTCATGGATAGGAGGGGTAGGATCACCAGCCATCTAAGCGGGGTCTTCTTCAGGACGATAAACTTCATGAAGCTCGGGATCAAGCCAATATTCGTCTACGATGGGAGACCTCCAGAACTCAAGATGAAGACCGTCGAGAAGAGGGAGGAGAGGAGGGCTGAGGCCGCGAAGCTCTATGAGATGGCCTTGGCTGAGGGTAGGATCGAGGAGGCTCAGAAGTATGCGAAGCAGGCGGCGACCCTAAACGAGTTCATAGTCGAGAGCTCGAAGAGGTTATTGAAGCTCATGGGGGTTCCGATAGTTCAAGCTCCAAGCGAGGGAGAGGCTCAGGCGGCATATATTGTTAAACGTGGAGATGCCTATGCCTCTGGATCACAGGACTTCGACTCCCTCCTCTTCGGATCTCCTAGACTCGTCAGGAATCTCTCGATAGTTGGGAGGAGGAAGCTTCCTGGGAGGAAGGAGTATGTCGAGGTCGAGCCTGAGATAATATACTTGGATAAGCTTCTAGACTCTCTCGGGATCACAAGGGAGCAATTGATAGATATTGGGATCTTGGTTGGAACGGATTACTGTGAAGGGGTTAAGGGAGTTGGGCCTAAAACGGCGTTAAAGCTGGTTAAGGAGTATGGCTCAGCCGAGAAAGCCTTAAAGGCGTTGGGAAAGAGCTTGGAGAGAGATCCGGCCGAGATTAGAGAGCTGTTCCTAAAACCGAGTGTCACTGAGGAGTTTGAGGTGGTGTGGAATGAGCCCGACTATGATGGGATTAAGAGCATGCTCTGCTATGAGCACGACTTCTCCGAGAATAGGGTTGAGAAGGCTTTGAACGAGCTCGAGTCGGCGTTGAAGAAGAGTAGGGGGGTTACGAGCCTAGATCAATGGCTCTAACCAATTCTAATGTTCTACCTCTTCCCTCTTGATGAGCTCCACGACCTTCCGCTCAGCATCCAAGCTCAAGACCCTCACCTTATCCCTTATCTCAAGCCTCATCAACATGTGTCTAAGTTCTGGCAGGGTTAGATCTATTCCACGCTTCCTAAGCTCTTCGAGTAGGTTTAGCTCTAGGGATTTTCCCCCAAGCTTATCCAAGACCTCAACTATCCTCGAGTAAGCCTCGCTTCCAGGCCTCGAAATATGTTTAACCGCCTTCTTACCAGCCCTCTTCATATCCTTCAACCTATCATGGTCAGCTGCCTCTCATGATATCTCAATAGCTCCCCAACCCTCTCATACTCCTTAACCATCTGCGGAGAGATGCTGGGCTTAACGATCTTCAAAGCCTCCTCGAAGTCGATCTTCGAGACGTACTCCGCGTCGAGGCTCCTCCTAAGGGCGTTCATGGCCGCCTCCCTGCAGAGGGCCGCTAGATCCGCTCCCGAATATCCCTCGGTTCTGGAGGCGAGCTCCTTCAAGGATACGTCAGGAGATAGGGGCATCTTCCTCGTATAGATCTTCAAGATCTCATATCTCCCCCTCTCATCAGGCGGTGGGACGTAGATTAGCCTATCGAACCTTCCAGGTCTTAGGGCGGCTGGATCCATTAAGTCAGGCCTATTCGTTGCGCCGATAACCATTACGTCTGAGAGCTCCTCTATCCCATCTATCTCGGCTAGGAACTGGCTTGCAACCCTGTTCGCGACTCCGGATGAATCATCGATCATATCCTTCTTCGATATTATCGACTCGACTTCATCGAAGAAGACTATGCATGGAGATGCTTGCCTAGCCTTCCTGAATATCTCCCTTATCGCCTTCTCGGACTCGCCGACCCACTTATTGAAGATCTCAGGCCCCTTTACCGAGATGAAGTTCGCCTCACTCTCAGTCGCTATCGCCCTCGCGAGTAGGGTCTTGCCGCATCCTGGTGGGCCATAAAGTAGGATTCCCTTAGGAGGCTTGATTCCAAGCCTCTCAAACTTCTCGGGATACTTTAGGGGCCATTCAACCGCCTCTATAAGCCTCCGCTTAACCTCTTCAAGCCCTCCAACATCCTCCCACCTCACGTTTGGAACCTCTATCTCAACCTCTCTCAGAGCTGTCGGCGTTATCTCCTTGAAGGCGTTCATGAAGTCCTTCATGACCACGACTAGATTGTCTAAGATCTCGGGCGGGATCTTCTCCTCGCTGAAGTCTATGTTCGGCAGAATCCTCCTAATCGCCTTCATGGCCGCCTCCCTACATAGTGCCGCTAGATCCGCTCCAGTATATCCTCTAGTTATCTCGGCGAGCTTATCGAGGTCAACGTCCTCGGCTAAGGGCATGCCCCTAGTATGTATTTGTAGGATCTCCTTCCTCCCATTCCTATCAGGTATCCCTATCTCGATCTCCCGATCGAATCTTCCAGGCCTCCTGAGAGCTGGGTCGAGGGCGTTCGGCCTATTCGTCGCGCCGATAACTATTACCTGCCCCCTTGACTCGAGGCCATCCATTAGGGCCAGTAATTGGGCCACAACCCTCTTCTCGACCTCTCCCGTCACCTCGCTTCTCTTAGGCGCGATGGCGTCGAGTTCGTCGATGAATATTATCGATGGAGCCTCCTCCTCTGCCTTCCTAAAGATCTCTCTAAGCCTCGCCTCGGTCTCGCCATAATACTTGTTCATGATCTCAGGGCCATTTATCAGAATGAAGTTCGCCTCAGCCTCGGTCGCAACCGCCTTAGCCAACAAGGTCTTACCGCATCCAGGCGGGCCGTAGAGCAGGACGCCTTTCGGCGGATCTATTCCAAGCTTCTGGAATAGCTCTGGATATCTTAGTGGGAGTTCTATCATCTCCCTTATCCTCTGGATCTGCTCTTGCAGTCCTCCAATATCCTCATAGGTTACACTCGTCCTAAACGCCCTCTCTTGGACAACCTTGCTGTGGATGACGAGCTTTGTCTTCGGGGTTATCTTGACTATCCCGGACGGCCTTGTCTGGATGACGGCGAAGGTGAATAGGTTTCCGAAGAATAGGACTGGGACTATGTTCTTCTGGACGAGCGGATACTCTATCAACCTGCTCTTAACGAGCCTCGTGAAGTTCTCATCAGGTCTTATCGAGGAGCTCACCGGAGCCAATACGACTAGTTGAGCCTCCTTCACATTCGCCTTCCTAACCGTCACCCAATCGTTTAGGGAGACTCCTGCGTTGCTCCTGATATATCCATCTATCCTGATCACATCCTTCTCATCTTCGAGGTATCCTAGCCAGAGGGTTGCGGCCGCTATCTTCCTACCCCTTATCTCGACCATGTCTCCAGTCTGGAATCCGGCTGCCGCTCCAACCTCTCTATCTATCCTCGCTATACCATATCCGACGTCTCTTTGCCGTGCTTCAGCGACCCTCAACCTCAGCTCCCTAACCTTCATCTGGATAATCCTTTACGAGACCACTATTTAAGCCAAAGCTGTTCAGATCTTAACTATGCGTGGCTTAGGTTTATTAGGTTAGAGCCTCGTACTCATTAAGACATTTATCTCTTGAATATCCTCGAATCCTCTAAGATATTCCTCAAGCCTCGCCGACGCCCCCTCCTCCTCGGGTAGAGTGAACATGGCCTCGATGACGGACATCCCGAAGGCGAATGGCTTAATCTTCACATCCCTTAACTCGAACCCGCTTGGGAGACTCTCCCTGATCTTCTGGATTAAGTTATTTAGATCTACGTCTTGATCCGCTGGCATTATCCTCAAGAGCATGGCTACTCTGGCCATCCTTCACGGCCCCCTAAAACCACACGATGGGCAGACATACGGCCTCGCAAGCTCCCTACACTTCTCACATCTCCAGATCCTAACCCTCCCACAGTTCGGGCATGGAAAGCTCACAGCTCGCTCATGAGGATCTATCGGCCTCCTACATGAGGTGCAAAGCGGTAGGACTATCTGCTCGCTCATCTCTTAGATTACCGGCCTAGACCATAATATAATGATTATTGGTTGTAAGCCTTGAGTCCCTCTCATTTCTGGTAACCTCGAAGTCTGGTGGAAATGGCTATCAGCTATCCTATAGACCGATCTAAGCCTTGTCTCCTCAACCTTTTCCGCCATCTTTATCAGCTATCCGCCCCCACATACCGCTAAGCCCAAATATGTCTATTCTTATATCCTCTATCACTCTTCCTTCATAGCCTCTATGACAGCCCACTTAGCTCTTTTAAGCTCTTCATCCAAATATCTATGAAGGATTTAGACGCGTCTATTTTCGATTATGTCTCGAACTGTTTTATCTGAGTTTGTGGATCTATGCTTGGATATGGTTGATAGGTTTGTTGAATTGCTCCACCATAGGTTGGGTTTTCTTATTCTAGGGATCTCTCCGACTGGGTGATGGTAGATGGGTGTGGATGATGTCGAGGTTAGGAGGGTGTTTGTGGATACGGCGTGGAACAGTAAGCCGCATGCATGCTATGATCCTGAGAGTGATGAGCTCTTTGAGGTCCAGAGGCTCGCGGATCTCAAGGACTATGAGGAGATCTACTTGGATTCTTTATTGTTTCGGGGATTTGGAGCGAGCTGAGGGAATTGATCATCGATGGACATAAAGTCTATCATTTTACTAGGTCTTGGTGGTGGAGGAAACTGAGAAAACGCTTCAGCGGCGACCTGAGGGATAGATTTAAGTCTAGGAATGTTAGGAAGAGCGACTTTGGGGATGCCTATATCCTCTGGAAAGTCTATGAGATGGGCGTCGCCAAAGGAAACATGCATAAGTGGTTTAAGCCGATCAGCGTTGTAAATGTTGAGCTTAGACCCCTGTTGATGAGGGAGGCTATTCTTGCCAAGACGGTTGATAGGCTTGAGAAGTTGAAGGATGTGGATGTTCAAGTGGACGAGGTCGAGGAAATGAAGGAGCTATTACAGGATATTCGACGGGAGATCGTTGATAGAGGCTTTAAGCTGATGCCGTGGCTCAGCCGAGTATCAGGGGAGCTTGGCTTGGAGAGAGATGACTTGAACGCCTTAACAGGGCTGGTTGGGCTAATGACCTACATGAAGCAGGCATCCTATCATAAGGCGTTGAGATATCTTGGACTGTATAGGGCGAGGAATAAGGAGATTAAGAGATGTAGTGGTAAGGCTAGAAGATACCTCATGATGGTGGCGATGTCGCTGGTCAGCAGGGAGGGCAGATGGCCGCCTAGACTCAGGGATCTACGAGCGACTCTAAGGAAGTTGATAACTACAATGCATGGGCTGGAGCCTCTCGGGTCTAGGCGGGACCAAGGCCATGGTAACGCCCCGTCTGCCATAATATGTGGCCCTGGCGGGCTCTTACAGCCTGAATCCAGGGACCGAAATAACTTGTTGCGGGGCTACTATGGCGGCCATACCGCCTAGACCCTCCCTTCACTCCTCTTCTTTGTCTGATTCACACCTTCTAGCCGTTTACGGATACTCGATTATGAGAGATTAATTTTGCCCCCTAATCTTGATTTGAAGATCTCTAAGATCTTTAGAGGTGGGGGCAAAGTACTGCTCGGACGAAGACGTAATCTAGTTGGATCCTTCGCCACCTACGACTTCACTTACCTCTAAAACCTTTGACATCAAGCTATTCAGCGAAGCTGCATCTGGTTTTATCCCGGAGAATGGACCATCCTCTTCAAGTTAGTTATTTGAGAAGGCTTGGGAGGATGGATGAGATCATCTTAACCATCGTCTCCGGAGAATGGATTATCTTCTTCAAGGAAGTTGACTGGAAGTCCATATCCCCAAACCTCCTCAAATAATCTTCGATCGACGTCTCATCGGCGAGCTTGAAGATCTCGTCATAGAATTTGATGGGGATGTTCTCGATGAGCCTCCTAAGATGGAAGATCTCCTTCAGCTCTCGATAAACTCTCCTCGCCTCCCTCACATAGTTGTTCGGATCATTTCCTAGTTCGAGTTCAGATAGGGCTGAGGCCATGTTCATCGATATCAAGCCTCCCATGATCACCCCGCCACCGGTCGTCGCCTTGACGTGGCCCGCTGCGTCTCCAACCGGTATGAACCTCTTATTTAGCTCGGTCCAGGTCGGTCTCCCAACATATATCGCATATGAGACTCTTCTGAGGACTTTGATTCTCGGAAACTCCTCTGAGATGAATCTACGCATCCTAAGCTCCAATCCCTTAAGCTTGGTCGCAACCCCAATCCTCCCAACCTCCTCGTTCAGTGGGATGAGATATGCGAAGAAGTCTGGGAGATATTCCTTGAAGTATAGGTGGACGAAGCTTGGATCGAGTCCATGACCTTGAGTGGTTAGCTGGATTATCGGAATCCATCTCTTCCTATCCGTAGAGAGTCCAAGAATCTTTCTCATGAGCTTGGAGCCCATCCCCTCAGCATCTATAACCCAGTCTGCGGAAAATCTCCTATCGCCGAGGTCTAGATCGAAGCTCTCTCCAATTCTCTTCACATTCCTCACCCTCACCCCACATGAGATCTCTCCACCCATCTTCTCAACTTCTTCACCGAGCATTTGATCGAACCTCTTTCTGCTTATCACCGCTGCAACCCATCTCCTAGCATCGAGTTTGAACTCGCGGCCTGAGGGTGAGTGGAATATGGCTCCTCTAATGAGGTTTAGAACGTATTTCATGGGCTTTGGGGCGGAGATCCTTTCTAGACCACTTAAGCTCAACAACCCTCCACATCGCTCGGGCGAACCTATCTCCAAATCCTCCTCAAAGACATGGAGATCCAAGCCCCGCCTACATATCTCTCTAGCGGCGAGCAAGCCGGCAGGCCCACCGCCTATCACGGCGACTTTGGCCATCGTCTAAGACCTGTTTTAAAGCCTAAAAATATGAGCATATCTCTATTTGATACTAGGGGCGGTGGAGTGGTTGAAGAAGGTTAGGGCTCACGTCATAATCTCGGGAAGGGTTCAAGGCGTATTCTATAGGGTTAATGCGAAGCGGATGGCGGATAAGATCGGGGTTAAGGGCTGGATAAGAAACCTGCCTGATGGAAGGGTTGAGGCCGTGTTTGAGGGAGATGAAGAAGCCGTTAAGAGGATGCTCTCATGGTGTTGGATTGGACCTGCCGGAGCGAGGGTCACGAACATAGATGTTGAGTGGGAGGAGTATCTCGGAGAGTATGATAGCTTCAGGGTTCTCTATTGAGGCTTTCAGCCAGGACCCTCTTCCCACTCTCCGTCAAATGATACTTTCTAACCATCCTCCTACCGAATCCCCTTTCAAGAGGCTTTGATACTATCAATCCCATTCGGAGGAGTTCTGAGAGATGCTGATAGATCGTCGGAAGCTTGAACTCCAGTCCATAGGTTGTCTTGAGGCTCTTCCACAGCTCATATCCATACATGCTCCTCTCAGATAATAGCTTGAGCATCTTGAGCTTGGTTCCAGAAACCCTGACATGCTTGGGGTAGCTTAGCTTAAACAGCTCCCTCATCGAGGCTGGATCCTTAAGCCCAGAGCCCGTTATCATGCAAACAACCCTCTCAGATCTATCGATCAAGCCATCATCCACGGCTATCTTCAAGGCAGCGATAGAGGCCGCCGCAGCCGGCTCCGCCAGAACTCCCTCGGTCTTCGCTAAGAGCTTTATCGATTTCAAGATCTCATCCTCCTTAACCATTATCGCTGAGCCGCCTGAGCCTCTGATGACCTTCAATACGATTGATCCGAGGATTGGATTTGGCTCCGATATGTCTGGAAAGATCATCTTATAGTCCTTCTTTGGTTCCACCTCATCCAAGCCCCTCTTGAAGGCCTCAACTATCGGAGCGCATTCAGATGCTTGAACCCCATAGAGTCTCGTAGAGTTCTCCTCGATCAATCCAATAGACTCGGCTTCGCTCAAGGCCTTCCACGCGGCCGTGAGGTTGCTTCCAGTTCCCATGGTTATGAAGATTGCGTCTGGAGGATTCCAATCTAATTGCTCGAGGATCTCAAGAGTCGAGGTCTTGAGCCCATCCAAGAAGAATGGATTATATGGCTCGACGAGGTGACCATCTCCAAGCTGATCAGATCTCCTAGAGGAGTAAATGAGCTCAGCGTCATAGGCCAAGGCTTGGAGGATCTTCGCCTGCTCAGCTCCAGGCAAGACATAGACTCTGCACGGGATCCCTGCCTTGACCGCGTAGGCGGCGAGCGATGCTGCGAGGTTTCCTCTTGAGAAGCACTCTAAGCATCTCACCTTGGAGTGAAGGGCCATAGTAACCTCTATCGTTGAACCTCTATCTAGGAAGGATCCAGTCGGGTTCACGGTCTCATTCTTTAGATAGATGTTCCTTAATCCAAGCTCTCGGCCAAGCCTCTCAGCTCTTTGAAGATAGGTTCCACCCTCACCCAAGCTCACGGGCTCTCCGATGGCTTTGGGCAGAAGTTCGAGATATCTCCAGACGCCGGGAGGTCTAGACCCTATAATCTTCTTGAGCTCGGTTCCCCCGATACCTAAGCCCTCGATCTCATGGATTAGGATTAGTGGGGAGCCGCATTCACATAGTCTCAGCTCGATGTCCGGCGGGTAAGTTCTTCCGCATCGGGTGCATTTTAGCCAAGCTTTCATCTACCTATATATAGGCAATCCCTTATATCTCCCTATCCCCCAACTGAGCCGGATGAATAGGTCTAGGTCTTTGACGGCGGCAAAGCTCGCGCTCTCGACAGCCCTAGTCATGGCCTCAACCATGGCTATAAACGTCTATGTTCCAGCGACCCGCGGATACTTCAATCTAGGCGAGTGTATGATCTACTTGACCGCCCTCCTCTTCGACCCGCTCACCGCCGCCTTCGCCAGCGGGGTCGGATCAGCCCTAGCAGACATAGCTTTAGGATACTTGATCTATGCTCCGGCGACCCTAGTGATTAAGGCCGTTGAGGGGGCTGTCGCCTCTAAGCTCGCTGAGAAGATTAAGGCTAGAGGTGAGCGCATCCTCCTACCCATGGCCCTCTTGGTCGTGGCTGGATACTTCACCCTCATACTCATAATCGGATATACATTATTCGCTGGAGAGGTCGAGTTCACCCTCGCAAACCTCTTCGTGGTCAAGGGATTTCTAAGCCCAGCGGCGTGGATCCCAATAGCATTTGCCGCAACCACCATCCCACTCTATCTAACCCTTAGGAGGAGTGGTGAGGGCCTGCTCATCGCCGCACTACTCCTAGCCGGCCTCATAATGATCTCCGGATACTTCATCTATGAGCAATTGATCCTAGGCTATTATGCGTTGGCAGAGGTTCCCGTGAATCTTGGGCAAGCGGTTCTCGGAACGGCGATCGCAGTCCCACTCTATAAGGCTGTTCAGAAGGTTAAGGGAAGATGGAGATTCTGAACCTATTTAACGTTCTCGGAAACCGTTATATGGATGCTCTCTAAGATATTTCCGGAAGCCTGAAATGGTTCGGAGGGAGCGTAGGAAAGAGGTTCAGCTGAGGGTCGCCGAAGCTCGTCAAAGAGATATTGGGAGGAAGATCGCTAGACTCGACAGCAGGGCGATTAGAGAGCTCGGCCTAAGCCCAGGAGATCTGGTCGAGATAATTGGAAAGAGGTCCACGCTCGCGATAGTATGGCCACCATATAAGGAAGATGATGGAATGGGATTGATTAGGATAGATGGAGAGGTTAGGAGGAACGCGGGAGTCTCGGTTGGAGACTATGTTAGGGTTGCGAAGGCGAATGCGAGGCCCGCCACAAAGATAGTCTTAGCGCCATTCGAGTCCCTCCCATTCGTCGGAGACTTCGCGAGAATAGTTCGTAGCCAGCTCCTAAACCTCCCCGTGATGAAGGGAGACATAATAGTCATCCCGGTCTTGGGGATGGGCGTCGAGCTTAAGGTCACTTCAACGAGTCCAACCAACGCCGTCATTGTGACGGAGAACACGGTCGTCGAGGTGAGCACAACACCTGTGAGGAGGGTTGAGGAGGTAGGCGGGGTAACCTATGAGGACATTGGAGGGCTTCATGAGGAGCTCCAGAGGATTAGAGAGATGGTTGAATTGCCTCTAAAGCATCCAGAGCTATTTAGACATCTTGGAATAGATCCGCCGAAGGGAGTCATCTTATACGGGCCGCCTGGATGCGGAAAGACCTTGATAGCTAAGGCGATAGCGAATGAGACCGGAGCCCACTTCATCTCGATAAATGGGCCTGAGATAATGAGCAAGTTCTATGGCGAGAGCGAGGCGAGGCTTAGGGAGGTATTCCAAGAAGCCGAGCAAAACGCTCCAAGCATAATCTTCATCGACGAGCTAGATGCGATCGCCCCGAAGCGTGGAGAGGTGACGGGAGAGGTTGAGCGTAGAGTGGTCTCCCAGCTCCTAACCCTAATGGATGGATTGAAGACCAGGGGCCAAGTCATAGTGATAGGCGCAACGAATAGGATCGAGGCGGTCGACCCGGCTCTTAGGAGGCCTGGAAGATTCGATCGAGAGATTAGGATAGGCGTCCCGGATAGGAATGGGAGGAAGGAGATATTCCAGATACATACTAGGAGGATGCCCCTAGCCGAGGATGTAGACCTAGATGAGTTGGCGGACATAACCCATGGATTCACCGGAGCCGATATAGCGGCACTGTGTAGAGAGGCTGCGATGAGCGCGCTTAGGAGATTCCTGCCCAAGATAGATTTGGAGAAGGAGACGATTCCGGCCGAGATCCTTGAGCAGATAAAGGTTACGAGAGAAGACTTCTCGAATGCCTTGAGGATAGTTCAGCCATCAGCCCTAAGAGAAGTCATCTTAGAGATACCGAATGTTAGGTGGGAGGATGTAGGAGACCTCGAGCAGGTCAAGCAGGAGTTGAGGGAGGCGGTTGAATGGCCCCTAAAGTATCCAGATGTCTTCAAGAGGCTTGGGATAAGACCTCCACGTGGAATCCTACTCTATGGCCCGCCAGGAACTGGTAAGACCTTACTCGCAAAGGCGGTTGCTACCGAGAGCGAGGCGAACTTCATCTCCGTCAAGGGTCCAGAGGTGTTGAGTAAGTGGGTCGGCGAATCCGAGAAGGCGATAAGGGAGATATTCAGGAAGGCTAGGGAGACCGCTCCATGTATAATCTTCTTCGATGAGCTAGACGCGATCGCGCCTAGGAGGGGGATGCATACAGATGCGGGTGTAACCGACAGGATCGTCAACCAGATCTTGACGGAGATGGATGGGATCCAGATCCTTAAGGGCGTTGTCGTGATCGGGGCCACGAATAGACCCGACATCCTAGACCCAGCCCTACTCAGACCAGGAAGATTCGATAGGGTAATGTATGTTCCTCCGCCGGATGAGAGGGGTAGATACCAGATATTCCAGATACATACTAGGGAGATGCCGCTCGACGATGACGTCGATTTGAGGAAGCTCGCCGAGATGACTGATGGATATACTGGAGCCGATATAGAGGCTGTCTGTAGGGAGGCCGCCCTAACGGCCGCGAGAGAGGACTTGAATATCAAGAAGGTCTCGATGAGACACTTCCTCGCCGCCCTAGAGAAGGTGAAGCCTAGCATAACACCTGAGCAGAGACGCGAGTATGAGAAGATCTTAACCGACTTCAGGAGGTCGATGGCCTACATATCCTAACCGGGCTTAACTGGAGACAGCCCCGAATCCTCCAATAGCTTCACAAACCGCATCGCGTCATCTCTCATCGAGACGTTATTGAATAATACGTAGATTTTTTCAGCGCCCTCCCCGATGAATCCCTCAACGGTCTTCAACAACTTCTCTAGATCGTCATCGGTATACTTGTATCTGTAATTCACCTCCCTCCCACCTATTCCATGGAGCCTTAGGTATGTTATTGGGCTGCTTGAGACGGGCTTACATCTAAATGGATCGACTATGTGGATTAGGTTCACTTCATCGCATAGCTTCTTCACATCGTCGAGATGCTCCCTCCAATCCCCCCGAGGCTCCCATCCAATGATCAGGTTATCTCGCTCGATCGAGGAGAGGAATCTCCGCACGTTCTCCACGTTCTCCCTAGAGTACTTGAATGATGCCGGTGTTTGGATCACGCAGACCCTCGCCCTCATCGCCCTACATATCTCCAAGGTCTTCTCCCAAGCCTCAAGATTCTCCCTAGTCGGCCTCAGAAAACCATAGCGACTATGCTTTGATCTGGGAACCTCTATCCCAGCCCTCCTCCAAGTCGGGCTCGTCGGTGGATGGGTTATGGCCTGCCAAGCCTTCATCGTGAACTCGAAGCCTTCGGGAGCCTCCTCAACCCACTTGCTCACGGTCTTGGGCCTTGGGAGCTTGTAGAAGGTCTCCTGAACCTCGACCACGCTGAACTCCTTGAAGTATGCCCTCTTCCCACCCCTAACACACCATCCACAGCATCCAACCCTTATCTCCATTCCAAAGATTAGACCTGTTCGGTGATTTATGACTTATCTCCGAAACTTCTCGAAGAGTATAACGAGACTCTTCTCAGGCTATATCATTTAACCCTCCATGGGATGAATGGTGTTAGCTTGACCTCGGACAACCTCCTCTTTCCATGGATCTCGACCATTATCTCCTCGCCTTCCCTCGCTAAACTCGATTTGATGTAGCCTAAGCCCACGCCAACCCCCAGACTATATGATAGGATTCCACTCGTCAACTCTCCCACAACCTCATCTCCATGAAGCATTCTATAGCCTCTTCTCGGAATCCCCCTCTCCCTCATCAAGACCCCGACCAAGAGCTTCTCGGCTCCATGCTTCATCCTCTTCTCTATCGCCTCCCTCCCTATGAAGTCGGGCTTTGAGAGATCCACCGCGTGCATAAGCCTAGCCTCAACCGGCGTAACGCTCTCATCCATGTCTTGACCATATAGCGGGTATCCAGCCTCGATCCTCAAGCTATCCCTCGTCGCCAATCCGCATGGAGTTGCGCCGAATCCAACTATCCTCTCCCAGATCTTCCTCAAGATGGCTTCATCCCAGCTCCAGATCATCAGCTCATACCCATTCTCGCCCGTGTATCCGCTTCTAGTCAAGATCGCCTTTAACCCATTAAGCTTAAGCTCGAATCCCGAGAACCACTTCATCCCCGATACATCGACTTCAACGAGCTTTGAGATCAGCTGGCTCGACTTAGGTCCTTGAACTGCGAAGAATGATGTCTTGAATGTTAGATCCTCTATCCTAACATTCATGTTCTCGGAGTTTGATTCGAGCCACTTTATTATCTTGTCGTGGGTTATGGCGTTTGATACCATTATGAACTCCTTGGCCTCCTTTGGATGCCTGAAGACCGTTACATCATCCATTATCCCGCCATCATCCCTGCAGATGAGACAATACTTCATTCTCCCAGGCTTTATCTTCTCAACTCTCTTGGTCAAGATTTTTTGAAGAAGTTTCTCTGAGTCGTCTCCAGCTATCCTTATTCTAGTCATGTGGGTTACGTCGAATAAGCCTACATCGGATCTAGTTTTCAGGTGCTCCTCTCTATTGCTCGTAAACCAGAGCGGTGAACTCCATCCAGCGAACTCCCCTATCTCCGCCCCCCTCTCCCTATAGTAGTCGAGCAAGGGTATCTCCCTCAACCTCTCATCCTCCTATAAACTCTCCAGCTCGGGATCATCGTTTTAGGCCTGGATGCCCTGACCTCGTCCACCCTCCCAACCGCCATATTATAAGGAGCGTTCTTAACCTTCTCCGGATCCCTGTAAGCCTCATCTAAGACATTTTTGAGGGCCTCATAGAATCCATCGATCTCCCTCTTCGACTCGGTCTCGGTCGGCTCGACCATGAAAGCCTCATCGACTATTAATGGGAAGTAGATGGTTGGGGCGTGATAGCCATGATCGAGTAAGCGCTTCGCAACGTCGATCGCCCTCACTCCCGTCTCCTTGTAGAGTGGGTTGAGGCTCACGACGAACTCATGCTTCCTAGGCCTCTTCGGATCGAATGGGAGGCTGACACCCCTAAGCTTCTCAACCTTCCTCAAGAGATAATTCGAGGCCAAGACGCTCATCTCAGCCACCCTCCTCAACCCATCCCCACCCATCCTCAAGAGATAAGCATAGGTCTTAACCAAGACCGAGAAGTTTCCATGAAACATTTTCACCCTACCAACGGACCTCGGCCTATCATAATCCAGATAGTATTTGCCGCTCTCCTCATCATACTCGACGAGTGGGGGTGGTAGGAAGTCGACGAGCTTCTCCACAACCCCTATAGGCCCGGATCCAGGTCCGCCTCCACCATGTGGGGTTGAGAATGTCTTGTGGAGGTTTAGGTGGATTATGTCGAATCCCATGTCCCCCGGCCTAACCTTTCCGAGTAGGGCGTTTAGGTTTGCTCCATCATAGTATAGTAGTCCATCAACTCCATGGATTAACTCGACGATCTTCTCGATATCCTTCTCGAAGATTCCTAGGGTGTTGGGGTTTGTGAGCATTATCCCGGCCACATCTTCATCGACCATCTTCTCAAGCTCCTCCACGTCGACGCATCCATACTCATTACTCTTGACAACCCTCACCTCGAATCCGGCCATGGCCGCGCTCGCAGGATTTGTTCCATGGGCGGAGTCCGGCACGATCATAACCCTTCTATCCCTTCCCTTCGACCTATGATATTCTCGTATGATCAGGCATCCGAGGAACTCTCCATGAGCCCCCGCCGAGGGTTGGAATGAAAACCTATCCATCCCAGTGAGCCTCTTCAATAACTGCTCCAAGTCATAGAGGAGTTTTAGGCATCCTTGAACCGTCTCCGCTGGTTGGAGTGGATGGACATCGAGAACCTTCGGGCTCGACGCGACCTCCTCATTCAACACGGGATTATATTTCATCGTGCAGCTCCCAAGCGGATACATTCCAGTCGTTATCGAGTAGTTCATCTCGCTCAGCCTTGTGAAGTGTCTGACCACGTCAAGCTCGGAGAGCTCGGGGAGGTTGAGATCCTCTCTCCTAAGCTCTTCTGGAATCTCGTTTAAGGCTTCTTCAAGCGATCTCTCAAGCTCAGGCTCAAGTTTGGGGAACTCAAATCCATGCGCTCCCGGCCTACTGAGCTCGAATATTAAAGGCTCCTCGAATCTCGCCTGCCTGAACCTCATCCCTCCACAACCTCCTTGACTATGTTCACGTATTGGTCGATGTCCTGCTTCAAGTGTATCTCGGTCACGCATGTTAGGATGCTATTACCCAATTCATCGAACTCCCTGCTCAGATCTATTCCCCCAACGATCCCCTTCCCAAGAAGTTTTCTCAATAATTTGTGGGATGGATGTCCATCAACCTTGTAGGCGAATTCCTTGAAGTGGGGTGCGTCGAATAATGGGGCTTTCACACCGCTTACCTCGGAGAGCTTTCTAATCATGTAATTGGTCCTCGCCAAGATCTGTCTCCCAAGCTCGACAACTCCATCCCTACCCAAGAGGCTTAGATACGTGGCCACCGCGACCGCGCATAAGGCTTGATTTGTGCAGATGTTGCTCGTCGCCCTCTCCCTCTTGATATGCTGCTCCCTCGATTGGAGGATCATACAGTAAGCCCTCTCATCACCCCTGAGAGTCTTAGTCATCCCTATCAACCTTCCAGGAAGCGAGTGGAGCAGTCTCGGCTCAAGCTTGCATCCGAGGATTCCGAGCAACGGCCCTCCGAAGCTCATCGGCAGTCCAAGCGGCTGGCCCTCCCCAACAACTATATCCGCTCCAAGCCTTCCCGGAGCCTCGAATACTCCGAGGGCGGTGGGATCGACTCCAACAATGAATAATGCGCCGACTTCATGAGCCAATTCGCCAACCGCCTTGATGTTCTTTGCGATGAATCCCAAGTATGATGGATATTCTATGTAGATGGCCGCTACATCTCGATCGAGTCTACCCTTAAGATCCTCAAGATCAACAAATCCATCCTCAAGCTGCATATAATCCTCCAACCTCAATCCCATCCCAGACGAGTAGGTTGAAGCGACCTCCCGCCGTTGGGGTGAGATGTAGTGGGGGTAGAGGATTCTTCTGCGCCTAGTTACTCTGGCCGCCATCCTGAATGCTTCTCCGAGGGCTGTGGCCCAATCATACATCGAGGCATTGACCACATCTATCTCGAGGAGTTCTGCTAGGAGGCTTTGATACTCGAAGAGTGCTTGGAGAATTCCTTGAGACGCTTCAGGCTGGTATGGGGTGTAGGATGTGAAGAACTCGCTCCTCGAAACTATCTCCTTAACCGCCGATGGGATGTAGTGTGGCCAAGCCCCTCCACCTATAAACAGCTTAAGCTCGCCCATGTGCCTATTCTTTGAAAGAATCTCCTCGATCAGCTCCTTCACCTCCATCTCCGACCTCGGTGGCGGGAAATCGAACTTCTCCAAGAGATACTTCGATGGAATATCGCTATAGAGCTCGTCCACATCCTTGACGCCGATCTCCCTCAACATCTCCCTTACTTCACCCTCGGTTAGAGCGATGTATGGTATCTTCCCACCCATAGTTCTCACAATAACTTAGGTTTGAGACCGTATAATCGTTTCCAGAGAATTAAAGCAAAATAGATAATAGGATCCATGAATAGCATATCCGCATGCTGAAGACAATCTATCTCATAAAGAAGAAGCCTGAGCTAAGCTTCCAAGACTTTAGAGAATATCTACTCAAAACCCACGCCCCAAACTATGGGAAGAAGCTGCCCGGACTCAAGAGCTACACGGTGAACATAGTTACCGGAGGATACATGCTCGAGGAGAGGCCATGCGATGGAATAGAGGAGCTTGAGTTCGATGATGAAGAATCGTTTCTAAAGGCGATGGAGAGCCCTGAGGGGAAAGCCGCGGCCGAAGACCTAATGAACGTCGCCGAGAAGGTCGACATAGTCTTCCTAGAGGAGAAGGTTGTAAAGAAGCCCAGAGCCAAGCCCGCTAAGAAGAAACCTGCCAAGAAGAAGGCTGCGAAGAAACCGAAGAAGGTGAAACGTAAGAAGGCTGTTAAGAAGAAGGCCGCCAAGAGGAAAGTGAAGGCTAAGAAGAAGACGAAGAAGAAGGCGGGGAAGAGGAGGGCGCGTAAGAGAAAGAGATGATGTCGATCTTAAGACCCCTTCAACCTCAAATAATTTTTACTTCTCGGTGAGCCGATACCTCTCCAAGAGATCTCCCGTTAAATCGGCTTAGCTTCTTTAAAGCGGGCCGCAACCCGCTAAAACTTAAAGCAACCTTCACAACTGATATGGTGGTGGATTATGTCGAGAGTTCCCTTAGAGAGGGTCGATGAATGCATCTGGAGGATACCCAAGCATAGACCAGATATGAGGGTTCCAGTCCTAATCTTCGCCTCCGAAGAACTGCTTGGAAAGATGAGGGAGGATAGAACTCTCTGGCAGGCCGCCAACGTCTCAACCCTACCGGGGATAGTGAAGCATGTCGCGGTGCTACCGGATGCTCATGAAGGCTATGGCTTCCCGATCGGAGGCGTGGCGGCCACGGACTATGAGGAAGGCGTCATCACCCCTGGCGGGATCGGATTTGACATAAACTGTGGGGTTAGGCTCATGGTCACAAACCTCGACGTCGGAGACGTTAAACCCAAGTTAAACGAGTTGATCGAAACCATCTTCAGAAATGTTCCATGCGGATTAGGATCTAGGAGAAAGGATTTCAGGGTGACTAAAGGCGAGCTGGATAGGATATCCGTTGAGGGGGCGAGATATATTATCGAGAAATTTGGTCTCGGATGGCCTGAAGACCTAAAGCATATCGAGGAAGAGGGGTGCTTAGAGGGAGCCGACCCAAGCTATGTTAGCGCGACTGCGAAGCAGAGAGGATTCCCGCAGATAGGCACTCTTGGAAGCGGAAACCACTTCCTAGAGGTTCAGAAGGTCGATAAGATATTCGATGAGAAGGCTGCGAAGAGGATGGGGATAACCCATGAAGACCAAGTCACCGTGATGATCCACACTGGTAGCAGGGGATTCGGCCACCAGATCTGCAGCGACTATCTAAGGGTCATGGAGAGAGCTGCGGCCAAATATGGGATAAAGCTCCCGGATAGAGAGCTTGCATGCGCGCCGGCTAAGAGTAAGGAGGCTGAGAGCTATCTGAAGGCTTTTAGATGCGCCGTGAACTTCGCCTTCGCAAATCGTCAGGCCATAACCCACTGGGTTAGGCAGAGCTTTGAGCAGGTGTTTAAGAGGCCCGCCGAGTCCATGGATCTCAGACTTGTCTATGACGTCGCCCACAACATCGTGAAGCTCGAGGAGCACGTGGTCGATGGGGTTAGGAGAAAGCTTTGGGTTCATAGGAAGGGTGCTACTCGAAGCTTTCCAGCAGGTCACCCACTAGTCCCACAGGATTACAGGGATATAGGTCAGCCCGTCATCCTACCAGGATCTATGGGGACATCTAGCTGGCTCCTGCTCGGAAATGAGAGGGCTATGGAGATGACCTTTGGGAGCACCGCCCATGGAGCTGGGAGGATGATGAGTAGGGCTGCGGCGAAGAGAAAGTTTAGGGCGAGCCAGGTGATAGACCAGCTCCATAGAAAGGGTATAGTGATTAGGAGCGACAGCATGAGAACCGTGGCGGAGGAGGTGGACGCCGCATACAAGAACGTGGATATAGTCGCAGAGGTAAGCGATAAGGTTGGGATAGGGACGAAGGTCGCTAGACTCCTACCTCTGGGAGTCGTTAAGGGCTGAGAAGCTTATGGAGGAGAGGCTCATCTTCTCAACCCTAGCATTTTTGGGAATAATACTCATAATTACAGGGATAATCCTAGTGCTCTTACCAGCGATCCTGAAGCTTGGCCTGAGGATTGACAAACTTCATCCACTACTCTTCATGGGCAAGAGGATGGATGGCATCTATATAGGAACCTCTCCGATAATAATCATAATCCTCGTCGCGATCTACCTAGCCTTCATCCTACTTAGGAGGTAGTAGCCTCCTACTCCTCGAGAGATAATCCATCACCTCAACGTCGCTGACTTGAGCGAAGTTCATGTAAAACTGGCCTATCGCATAGAATGGGATTGGAGTCTCCAAGCATCTAACCTCATCAGCCTCAGCCCTAAGCTTCGGCAAGACTTCTGGAGGCGCTACTGGGATCGCGATGATCATCCTCCTCGCCCCAAGCTTCTTCAAGAACCTGACCGTTGCTATCATGGTCGCTCCGGTCGCGACCCCATCATCGACCGCTATGACGATGTATTCATCGAGCCTTGGAAGCTCGGCTCCACCCCTATAGAGCTTAATCCTCCTCTTAACCTCCTTAAGCTCCCTCTCCGCCGCATCCCTTATCCAATCCATCCCCACGCCGACGGCCCTAGCGACCTCCTCCTCAACGTAGATCGTCCCATCCTCGGCGACTGCTCCGACCGCGAGCTCCGGCTGATATGGTGCTCCAATCTTTCTTGGAACCACGACCTCTAGAGGCCAGTCGAATCTCTCGGCGACATAGTAGCCCACCACGACCCCTCCTCTCGGAATCGCGGCGACGAGACATCTCTCATCTCTTAGATCTGTTAGGATGTCGGCCAGCCTCTCCCCCGCATCCCTCCTATCCTTGAAGACGGTCACATCAGATTCTTGGCTTAAAGGTCGATTTATCGGTTTCTAAGCCTCGGGAGAGAATCGTTTGGGCGATAATCTTAATAGGTGGTCTTCTGAGTGATGGGCTGGAATGGGAGTTCAGCCGAGTCCTGAGGAGAAGATCCTCTATCAATGCGTTTGGTGTGGTAGGATCTTCGAGAAGCGGATGCTGTCTAAGATCAATGAGACTAGATGCCCATTCTGCGGATTCAATGTGATTAAGAAGGCGAAGCCCCTGACCGCTAAGCTCATAGTCACCTCTAAGCTCACCGAGGAGCAGAGGCTCTTAACCGAGACCTAGCCAGAGGGCTTTCCACCCCTAATCTCAGCAACCTTCTTAACGATCTCATCCATGAAGTCCTTGGCGGCGCCAGGATCTATTATCGAGACGCTGCTCGCCGAGACGTTCAGCCCAGCCGCCTCCCCCAAATCCTTTTTCGAGGCCACGAAGATGTATGGTATCTTACGCTCATCGCATAGGGTTGGGAGGAATGCGACTATCTCGGGTGGATCAACATCCATCGCTATCACGACGAACCTCGCCTGACCCCGCTCGATCGACTTTATCACCTCATTGACCCCCTTCCTGATCTTCCCGCTCTCCCTAGCCATCCTGACGACTTCTAGGGTGGCCTTCATGAGCTCCTCCGGGACCTCGAAATTCACATAATATGGCCTTGGATTAGGCATCGGCCCTCATCTCCAGAATTTGAGAAAGCCATCAACTAAAAAAGTTATCTTCACGGCTTCAATCAACCTCTCGATGGTTGAGACATCTCCCAACAATCATTCCATTCCCAGTAGCAACTCTTTGAGGTCTTCTCAACGCGGAGAATCATGAGATCAAAAGCTTTTCCACGTAAATGATCACATGCTCTGGTAAAGCCGAATCAATCTTAATAAAGTTAATCTCCGTGATCGTATGTCGATGGAACTCGAAGAGATAGCGTTGAAGTGGGCTTTGAAGAACGCTGTCGACCATGATGGGAAGGCCATGGTTGGGCCTGTTATAGCTAAGGTGATCGGGGAGCACCCGGAGCTTAGGGGGGATGTTGGGAGGGTTAAGGAGGTCGTGGAGAGGGTGGTTGAGGAGGTAAATTCTATGAGGCTCGAGGAGCAGCGGGAGAAGCTCATGGAGATCGCCCCAGAATTGTTGGAGAGGAAGAGGGTTGAGGAGAAGAGGCTCCCACCCCTGCCGAACGCGGAGAAGGGGAAGGTCGTCACGAGGCTTCCACCCGAGCCCAGCGGATACATGCATATAGGCCATGGGATGAGCGGGCTGCTAAACTATCTCTATGCTAGGATGTATGATGGATTCATCTGGCTCAGATTCGAGGACACCGATCCGAGGAAGGTTAAGCCCGAATACTATGAGAGTTTTAGACGCGGTTATAGGTGGCTTGGGATAGAGTGGGATGATGAGAAGAATAATAGCGACGACATCGAGCTGTTCTACAAGTATGCCGAGAAGCTGATCAAGCTCGGTAAAGCCTACGTCTGTAGATGTCCAATTGAGAGGATTAGGAGATTTAGGAGGGAGATGAGAGAATGCGAGCATAGATCTCAAGGAATTGACGAGAACCTAGATCTATGGAATAGGATGCTTGGAGGAGAATTTGGGGAGGGCGAGGCGATCCTCAGACTCAAGGGAGATATGGGGAGCAAGAATACTGTGATGAGAGATCCAGCCCTCTTCAGGATAATAGATCATCCACACCCATTAACGGGTAGGAGGTATAGGGTCTGGCCACTCTACGACTTCGCCGTCTCGATCGAGGATCATCTATGCGGTGTAACCCACGTCCTAAGAACCAGCGAGTTTGCTTTGAGAGATGAGCTACAGAACTATATCAGAGAGCTTCTCGGAATGCGCAACCCAATCTACGTCGAGTATTCCAGATTCGAGTTCAAGGGAACCCCTGTGTCGAAGAGAAAGCTAAGGACGTTAATCGAGAATGGGATCGCCTCGAGCTGGGACGATCCAAGGTTCCCCACAATCGATGGAGTTAGGAGGAGGGGGATCTTACCCGAGGCGATAAGGGAGTTCACGGTAACCCAGACCGGATTCTCCTATGCGAAACGCGAGTATGATTGGAGCCTACTATTCGCGATAAATAGGAGACTCCTCGACCCCAGGGCCAGAAGACTCTTCTTCACCCCGAATCCCGTAAAGCTCGTCGTGGAGAACTCTCCAAAGATCTCCGCCGACATCCCCTATCATCCAGATAATAAGGAACTAGGATCTAGGAGAGTTGAGGCGGA
This sequence comes from uncultured Nitrososphaeria archaeon, assembly GCA_964451435.1. Lineage (GTDB taxonomy): Archaea > Thermoproteota > Nitrososphaeria_A > Caldarchaeales > Wolframiiraptoraceae > AUK039. The sequence goes on from CAYVHW010000002.1 coordinate 30,232, forward strand.
CGGGGAGTTCTACATCTCAGGTGGAGACTTTGAGGAGATGAAGGTTGGAGATGTCCTCAGATTAAAGTATCTAATGAATCTGAGGATAATTGAGAAGACCGATGAGTACGTTAGGGCGGAGTTTCTGAGCAGAGAGCCCATGAAGAATATCAAGATAATTCAGTGGGTTCCGGCTAATGAGGCTGTTAGGGTCAGGGTATTGGTTCCAGACATAATTTACCTCAACGATGAGATTAATCCGAATAGCTTGAAGATTGTTGATGGATTTGGGGAGAGAGCTGTCGACGATGTAGAGGTCGATGAGATAGTCCAATTTGAGAGGTTCGGCTTCTGTAGGAGGGACTCGGGGTCGGAGCTCATATTCATCAAGGCACACGACTAGGCTTGGAAGTGATCAGATGAGGGAGATCTACGTTAAGAGCGTATTGAATAGGGCATAAGAAGAGGGATTCATGGTTCCTCGACGACTACTCGATAAACCCATATACGGGATGCCAGTATAACTGCATCTATTGCTACATCCATGGGAGCAGATATGGAAGGGTGGAGAGCTGGCCGTGAAGGTGAATTCTCCAAACATCCTAGAGAAGCAGCTCTCAAGGGCTAAAAGACTTGAGAGATATGGCTTCATCTCGATAAGCTCGGCGACGGAAGCTTGGCAGCCGGCTGAGGAGAGATATGAGGTCACGAGGAGGTGTTTGGAGGTGATTAAGAGGCATAGATTCCCAGTCCACTGCTTGACGAAGTCTCCTCTAATCTTGAGAGACCTCGACATACTCGAGGAAATCGACGAGAGGGCAATTCTTCCAGATGATCTGAAAATCGTTGGACGCGGAGTCCTCGTAACATTCTCCTTCTCAACACTTGACCCAGAGGTCTCCAGGATATTTGAGCCCGGAGCCCCCAGCCCACTCGAGAGGTTGAAGGCCTTGAAGGAGGTTAGGGATGCCGGGTTTAAGGCCGGTGCTGCATATATACCTGTCCTGCTATTCATCTCGGATACTGAGGAAGAGTTGGAGAGGATGATAGGAGCTGCAAAGGAGTTTGGAGCAGATTACATCTTCGTTGGGGCATTAACGCTTTATGGATCCGGCAAAGAGATCTATTATCGAGCCTTGGAGAGATACTTCCCGGAGCATCTGCCAAAGTATGAGAGACTGTATTTAGGGAGAGGAGAGCCTCCGCTAAGTTATCGGAGAAAGCTTGAAACTATCTCGAGGAGGATATTTGTGGAGAAAAATGTGAGGTATATGATAATCTAGAGCGAGTCTATTTCTTAACGTATTCCTCCAGCAACCTTCTAATCTTAACCAATTCCTCTAAGATTTTCTGAGCCGGCTCTTCTTCCTCAAATACCTCCACCGCCGCAGGCCTCCTCTTCTTAACGAAGCTCATTATCAGATCTCTAAGTTCCTCGAACTTCTCTATTCCATCGAGCCTAAGCTCAGCCCTCGCCTTTCCCGCAGAATATCCAGCCGTCTGTATCTTCAGCGACGCTATCCCAAGCCTTCTCGAGATCGGGCCTTGAGCTATGTCTATGTTCGTTATCCTATTGTATGGCACTATTCCCGTATACTTGAACCAGACTCCCCTCCTCCAAACTATTTCATGCTCCGTGACCTTGTAGAATATCGAGTTATAGTATTTTGGAATCCATGCTCCAGCAAAGATGATCATCGGGATGAATACGAGTGATATGGGAATCGAGGCTGCCGGTGGAGCGAGGATTACGGTGGGAATATACCATGGAAGGAATCCGATTATTATCGTGAAGAGATAATATGTGAAGTAGAGTTTCATGAGCTTTGGGGAAGGCTTAAACTCTTCTCCGATTTTTATCTCATGTAATTCACCCATAATTCTCCATCCAGTATGCTCTTCGCCCCTTTTAAACCTTTGAAGCTCTCTGCTTCTTCCACTCGGATAATGGTCCAAGTATAACGTGAGGAGAATTCTTCAATTCATCTATATTTTTGCAGCCCGTTAAGAACATGGCCGCCTTCAACTCGGATCGCAATCTCTTCAAAATCTTCTTCACGCTTTCAACGCTTTCAGTTGCAGGTCTCAGCAAGGGGTAAGCCGCGCCCGCCATATCCGCTCCTATCGACAATGCTTTTGCTACATCGAGTCCGCTTCTAATTCCTCCTGATCCTATCACCTCTATCTTGACTATTGAGGATACCTCGATTATGGATGCAGCCGTTGGTATTCCCCATTCTAGAAACGTCTTCGCCACGTCCTTTCTCTCATCATCTTCTTCTCTCAGTCTAAGCATCTCGATTTTCGCCCAACATGTTCCACCAGCGCCCGCCACATCTATCGCTCTAACACCGGCGCCTTCAAGTAATTTTGCAACCTCTGAGGATATTCCGCATCCGACTTCCTTCACGATCACGGGAACATCCAGTCTCTCACATGCTTTCTCAATCATCTTCAACACATCTCTAAATTCTGTTGACCCCTCGGGTTGGATTAATTCTTGAAGTGGGTTTAGATGTATTGAGATGGCGTTCGCTTCTATCATCTCAACAGCTTTTTCAGCGACCTCAACTCCATCCTTGACGAGCTGAACACCGCTGAGATTCGCTATTAGGAAGAGATTTGGAGCCCTTTCACGAGCAACCTTAAACGTGTATTCAAGCTTCTCATCTTCTATAGCTGCTCTCTGGCTCCCGACCTCCATGGGGATCGAGAACCTCTCAGCCGCCTCCGCCAAGTTTCCATTTATCTTAGCTGCTTCGGGGATTCCCCCCGTCATGGCCTCTATTAGAAATGGCATTCCAAACGTCTTCCCAAGAAAACTTGTCTCGGTTGAGATTTCATCCAGATTTAATTCAGGCAGCGCTCTATGTATGAGCTCCACATATTCAAGCCAAGTGGTCTTCTCCTCAAAGCTCACGTCAAGCTCTAGGCTCAGCTTCAAGTGATCTCTCTTCCTCAAGTTCATGATTCTTCCGATAAAGGAGGATGAAGAATGATAAATATTTGCGGATCCAATACTCGATGTGGAAGTATGGGTAGGAGGATGCCAGCGGTAGCTGGAGCATTTTATCCATCATCGGCTGAGAGTCTTAGGATGGAGATAGAGAACTGCTTCCAACATAGGATTGGACCTGGGAGACTGCCGAAGCACGTTATGGGTGAGCGTAAGCCGCCGTCCCTGATCTCTCCGCATGCTGGTTACATCTATTCTGGCCCTGTTGCGGCTCATAGCTATCTCCAGCTTGAGGATAGGATGAGACCCGAGGTGGTCGTTGTTTTGGGGCCAAATCATTATGGAGTTGGGTCAGCCGTCTCGATTTATCCTGAGGGAGAATGGATCACACCCCTTGGAAGCGTTAAGATCGATGAAAAGCTTGCGTTGAGGCTCGCCGAACTCTCGGATATATTCACCCTTGATGAAGTCTCACATCTCAGAGAGCATTCGATAGAGGTTCAGATACCGTTTCTCCAATATGTTCTCGGAGGATTCAAGCTTCTCCCAATATGTCTATTGGATCAAGGACTTAAGACCTGTCTTGAGGTGGGTAGATGCCTTGCAGAGGCTTTGAGAGATTATGAGAGCTTTTTACTAGTCGCTTCAACAGATCTAACCCACTATGAACCTGATGAGATCGCAAAAGAGAAGGATTCACTAGCTCTGGAGAAGGTTCGAGAACTAGATATCGAGGGACTCTATCAAGTAATCCGTGAAAACGATATCTCCATGTGCGGATACGGCGCAGTCGCCGCAGTCCTCGAAGCATCTAAAAGACTTGGAGCGAAGAAGGCTGAGATCTTAAAGTATGCGACGAGTGGGGATGTGACTGGTGATAGGAGCGCCGTCGTCGGCTATGCGGCGGTCAAGATAGAGCTTGAATGATAGAAATAGTTAAGAGTTATTAGGTGATTCTCCACGATGGATTCAGGATGAGCAAAAGAGCGAGAGAAAGGGCCAGAGCTGAAAGAGAGGAACAGCCTGTTCCAGCGGTGGTCGAGCAGATAGTTGGTAGAACTGGGGTAACCGGCGAAGTCACTCAGGTCAGGGTCAGGATCCTTGAGGGAAGGGATGCTGGGAGAGTTATATCGAGAAATGTTAAGGGGCCTGTTAGAGTCGGAGACATCTTAATACTCTTGGATACGGAGAGAGAGGCTGAAAAGATAAAGTGAGCATTGAGAATCTTCATTAGATAGATTATTTTTGGTGGTTTGAGGTTAGGGGAATAAGCCATGCCGACCAAGCATAGATGTGCATTCTGTGGCCGAGATTTCCTTCATGGAAAGGGAATACTCTACGTTAAACGTGATGGAACTCAGCTCTGGTTCTGCTCAAGAAAATGTAAGGTTAGTATGATAGATTTTAAGCGTGATCCGAGGAAGTTTAAGTGGACGAAGTATTACGGGACTGAGCGAAGAGGGGGATAGGCTAAAATTCACCCCTCACATTTAGATCGGCATGGAAGTTGAGAGAACATTCGTTATGCTTAAGCCGAGCTGTGTTGAGAGGGGGCTCATCGGAGAGGTAATATCGAGGTTCGAAAGGAAGGGGTTAAGGATAATTCAGCTTAAGGTCGAGAAACTCAGCAAGGAGAAAGCCGAGAAACTTTATGAAGTCCATCGCGGAAAACCATTCTATCAAAACCTGATAAGCGCGGTCGCGGGAAAGACCGTGGTCCTGATGGTCTTAGAGGGTAGGAGGGCGATAAGCGTTGTCAGAAAGCTCGTTGGAGCAACCGACCCAGCCGAGGCTGAGGCTGGAACCATTAGAGGAGATCTGGCGATCGAGCTCACCGACAACCTAATCCACGCAGCCGATAGCCAAGAATCCTATCAAAGAGAGCATAAGATATTCTTCTCCGAGGATGAACTCAAGACCTATTGAACCTTTAGGCGTGCATCGAGCTTCTGATGGCTGAGAAGATCTAATCTATAATAGCTACGAGATCCATCATGATCGGGGATTGGATCGTTTGAAAGATGAAAAGACCATTCACCTAATCGGCCATATAATCTACATTACATTATATATCTCGTTAATCACGTCCTCAATAATTTTCTACAACTCTGCAAATCTAGCCACGTTATTATATGCTGGTTGGGTCATCTTTGCCTGCGGTTTAGCTATCTTGGTAATTTCGAGCCAAACGCGGAGAAGGGCTCATCAGGTAAAGGAGGCTCTCATTCAGAGCGGGATATATGCTTATGTGCGGCATCCAGAGTTCCTAGGCCATATGCTGATAATAACATCGTTAACCCTTATGGCGCAGCATCCTATCAGCGTGGCCATAGGGGTGGTGTTACTTCTCTTATTATGCATCGAAATTGTCGAAGAGGATAAGAGGAATATAGAGAAATTCGGCGATGCATATAGAGATTATATGAGAAAAGTTCCAAGAATAAATCTACTGGCTGGGATCATTAAGAGCGCACGTGAGAGAAGATCTGGGTAAAGGAGTCGGGAAAGTGAGGAGAAGCGATTATCGAAAGCTCATTCTCCCCATCTTGCTGAAAGATGGAAAACTAACTTTGAAAGAATTGGAAGAGAGGGTCTTCACATATACTTATCACTTCCATGCGTTTGGATACACCTTTCATAATAAACTGTTAGGAAAAATATGCAAGCCCATTCTACGGCTCAAACATCGAGCAAAAAGCGATTCTCTTAAATGGACAGAAAGATTGCATGAGAGAACTGAGGAAAAAGTAGATGTCAAGATGGAGTGTAAACGCTTGATTGAGGATGGGCTGATCAGAATGGGCGAAGATGGTGAGTATGAGCTGACTGAGAATGGAAAAGTGGAGGCGGAGAAAGTCGCAAAGGAAATGGCAAAGAAGGTGACTTTGCTTGAGAAGCATGTTTTAAGCCCAATTGCCGCGGTAAGAAACACCGTTATTATTAATGCGTGTTTAGCGATGATGAAGCTTCTGACAGGTTTACTCAGCGGTAGCGCTGGCTTAATCGCTGATGGGGCAGATGCTACGGTGGATACAGTTTCCGCCTTCATAGTCTGGGTTGGAGAGAAGGCCAGGAGAGAGGCTTTAGGGACGCTCGTAATAATCTCCATGGTGTTCATAACTGCCATCACCATCGGCTATGAATCGATCACGAGAATCGTAAACATCACGACAACATCAGTCTCCCCGATTTCCGCCCCCTACCTAGTAATTTTGGTGGAGGGAGCCGCGCTTCTGATAGCCTGCCTTCTTTACTTTTACCAACGTTATGTTGGAGCGAGGAATGGTAGCCTAGTTCTCCTAGCTCAATCGATCGATTCCAAAAACCATATCTACATAGCAATTGCAGTTATAGTGGGGGCCGCCCTCTCGATCTTTAACATAAATTTCATTGACGCTCTTGTTGGAGCATTTATCAGCATCAGAATCTTTAGAGATGGAATTGAGCTATCAAGAGAGTTGGTCACATTTATTAGGGGAGAGGCGGTAGATCTCTCGAGATACGAGATACCATTTAAAGAATATTGGAAGCTAAGCAAGCTTGAGACATTTAGGATCTGGATCTTGTATTCGGTCGAGGATGGTCTAAACACGAAAGAAGCTTTGATCGAGTCGTTAGAAACGGCTTTTAGACGGAGGTACTTTCCCACATTAAGTGAATCTAGATATAGTCTTGGTGAGGGATTCAACTTCGAGGAGAAATTTAACGACTTGATTAGACCGTTATTGGAGGATAAGCTCATCGCTGTGGAAGATGGAAAATTTATTCTAACGGAAAGAGGCAAAAGACGGATTAATGGCATATTTAGAAGCCTTAGATACCGGGGAGCTAAATAGGCGGGTTAGGACGTGGACTAAGGAGTCTGCGAGGACATCGGGATAGCTATAAAGATGGAAGTTTGAGAGCAAACTTAAGGAGAATCAAGGCTAGCGTCTTAGGATATACAGGAATGTTCTTTAGGTTCCTCTAGACACAACTCATGTGAAAAATGCGTGATAAGAGGTAACAAGCTGCGGAAAACTATCGTTTGCGTGCTTTCCGTAATAGTAACGATAAGTGTGATAGCATATCTCAATACGCTACCGAAACCAGTTTTTGAAAAACCATATTGGATTGGCATTATCGCATTACTATTTCTATACTGGATAATTTTCATCAACCTGTATTCCAAATACGTGAGGAAGTAAATTATGGTGTCCTTCTCTGTCAGCTTATCAAGGTATATAATGTCCATGCTTTTTCTTTAAGGAATACTCTTTGAGCATCGGAGAAAGATGTTTTCTGAAGCCGACATTATTACCGGTTGGTAGTTAATTTTATATACTATATAGCATGTCTTACATCTGATGTAGTATGGGGTTTGTGACCGTTTCTGCGAAGGTTCGGAGGGAGCTTTGGGAGAAGCTTAGGAGCTACGGGGTCAATATCAGCGAGGTCATCAGGCGTTCCCTGGAAGAAGAGATCAAGAGGAGAGAAGAGGAGGAAGCTAGGAGGCTTCTAGGCGAGGCCTCTAAACTGTTGAGGAAACTGAGTGAGGAGGAGATCGTTGAGTCCATCAGGGAGAGCAGGGAGGAGCGATGAGGTATCTGCTCGACGCCAGCGCCCTCCTAAACATAGTGAGGAGGCTGGGAGAGAAGTCGCTGAAGATCCTGAAAGAAAACTACATCCTTACGCTAACGATCTATGAGGTTGGTAACGCATTATGGAGGGAGACAAAGCTACTGAAGAAGCTGACCACGGATGAGGCAGAGGAAA
>CAYVHW010000003.1:0-29500 GCA_964451435.1 uncultured Nitrososphaeria archaeon
TATGATTCGCGGCTTGGGCCCGCGAGGTCCTGGGTTCAAATCCCAGCGGCCCCATTCTCCGCATTTCTCCAAGAATCTCCGGCGATTTAAGAGCTATTAGGTGAGATTTCTCGGGTTAGGTGAATGTTGTTGGATACTCCGAGGGGTATGGATGACCTGTTGCCGAGGGAGGTGGCCTTAAAGAGGAGGATAGAGGATGTTATCAGAGAGGTCTTCAAGCTCTATGGATACCTTGAAGTCGAGACCCCCACCGTGGAGTATTATGAGCTCTTCGCATTAAAGTCTGGAGAAGAGATCAGGGAGAGAATGTTCGACTTCATCGATAAGGGTGGAAGGAGAGTAGTTTTAAGACCTGAGGTGACGGCGTCGATCGCTAGGCTAGTCGCCTCAAAGCTTAAGGCCGCCGCCCCACCTCTAAGGCTCGGATACATCGCAGATTGCTATAGATACGATGAACCCCAGTGGGGTAGGAGGCGGAGATTTTGGCAGGGCGGGTTCGAGCTGATAGGCAGCAGGGATCCGCTCGCAGATGCCGAGATCCTCGAGGTCAGCTATGAGGTCTTCAATAGAATCGGATTGAGAGACCAGTACTTTAAGGTCGGGCACATCGGCATCCTCAGAGAGATTTTGAGGAGCTATCATGTGGATGAGGGGGTTCAGGATAGAATTCTAACCTTACTTGATAGAAAGATGGTCGTGGAGGCGTTCGACCTCATGAAGGAGAATGGGGTTGATGAAGATGGAATTCAGGTGATTAGGGAGTTGATGAAGCTTGAGGGAACGGATTTGAGAAGGATATTGGCGGACGCCTCGAACCTCCTATCCCCATGGAAGGAAGCATGTAAAGACCTTGAAGATCTCTGCGAGATAATCGACTTAGCCCGTGAGGGCGGGGTTAAGTCGAGGATCGTGGTCTCCCTCGGATTAGCTAGAGGACTCGAATACTATACCGGGTTCATCTTTGAGCAGAGCGTTCCAGATATCAGGATAGCGTTAAACGGCGGTGGGAGATATGATAATTTGATCGAGTTATTTGGTGGAAAGCCAACTCCGGCGGTCGGATGCGCGATCGGGATCACGAGGATCATGCAATATATCTTGGAGAAGAAGCCTGAGGAAACTCCAGCACCATCTAGGCCGAAGATCCTATTGGCCAGCGTCGGCGACGTTTCAAAGAAGTATGTCATGAGGGTTGCGAGGATCTTGAGGGACATGGGCTTTGGGATCGAGGTGGAGGTCTTATCGAGGAAGCTTCCATCCGCGATAGAGTATGCATTAAAGAGTGGCATGAAGTTCATGGTAATAGTTGGTGGGAGAGAGGAGGCTGAGGAGAAGATCTCCATACGAGACCTAGAACTCAGAAGGCAGATTGAGCTGCCGCTCTCGGATAGGGAGAGGATTATGGAGGCGTTGGCTGGAGTTGAACGCATTTAACCCTATGATCCACATCGAGGCGGCTGCGATAATCCTGATGCTCGCCCTATTCTCACTTAAACTCAAGCTCTTGGATAGAGGCGGGATCCTCGCGTCGATCCCCATAGGCTATGTAATCTATGTTTTTGGAGGAGTGGATTATTTCATCCTATTGCTAGTCTTCTACCTAACATCGGGGGCGGCGACGAAACTTAGAGTCAGGCAGATCGGTAGGGATGTATTGGATAAGGATTCGATTAGGGGGTGGAGAAATGTCGTGGCAAATGGAGCCGCCGCCGCGATAATATCCCTACTCAACATCACAGGATTTAATCGAGGTAGGGTCACGGCAGCCTATCTTGGAGCTATCGGAACGGCTTTCGCCGACACGCTCGCGACCGAGATCGGGTTACTGTATCCAAGGGAGCCTAGGCTTATAACGAATATGAAAAGAGTTTTGAGGGGGACTCCGGGCGCGGTCTCACCATATGGTTATCTCGGCGGAATCGGCGCCCTCCTAATCCTAATACTTTCCTCGATGGCCGTGGGGGCTACGGACTTTAGGCTGGTGGTAGCGACTATGGTCTCCGGGGTCTTGGGGATGACTATAGATAGCGTTTTAGGAGCAACAATCCAATCAAAGTATAGATGCGTCATCTGTGGAAAACTAACCGAGAGTAGGGTTCACTGTGGGATGGCCGCGGAGATGGTTGATGGAATATCCATCATAGATACGCATATGGTGAACCTAATATCGACGATACTCGGCGCGCTCATAGCATATCTAATAGCATCGGCCTAAGCTCGAAAAAATAAAAATGGGAAAGTTCTTAGACCCTAGAGTTGTATTCTGGCGTTGGGAAGGTTGCCGCGGTGTATGGTAGGGTGAACTCGTCTAACACGGTCTTGAGAGTGTCCTTGAAGGCTCCCGTCAAGCTCCCCTCGGTGACGTTTATGAGCAAATAGCCTGGCCTAGCATAAGCTGAGGCCATATAGTCTCTTATGTCGCATGCCGCCCCCTTCTCATATGGGTCTGTTGGAGCTCCCCACGTTCCCGCAACTACGTAGGTCACGGCCTTAGAGCTGTCGGCGACGAGATCATATACGGCCTTATATCCATACTTCGTCCAAGGCTTATCCACCTCAACCTCCTCGACCCTTATCGTCTTCACCGGCCACGATCTCATGTAGTTGTGGACGTGTCCATTGACCACTAGGTCGACTCCATAGCTCGGGTCCTCGATTATCGGAGCCCAGTATTTCAGGATGAGCTCGCTCGGATACCCTGTTCCAGTCACATAGCAGCTATAGTATGGGACGTGGAATGCCACGATCTTCCACTCCGCGTCGCTTGACGCCAGATCCTCCTTAAGCCACTCAAGCTGGCCTAGAACCTCCTTCTCCATAGGATCCCACCAGGTGGCGACGCATCCGCCGGTCGTTGCGAGAACCGTTAGGTGGAGGTTTGGGAAGTCTAGGGAGTATGCTACCTCCTCAAACCCACTCGGCCCATTCTCTGGATTTGCAAAGATCCCCCTGAACCATGCGTAGGTGCTCTCGACGTTTGGATATGCTCCCATCTCATGGTTCCCTATAACCGCAACTATTGGAATCAGCCTGCAGACCTCTCTATCGTCGATCTTCTCGCAATCGGTTACAAGCTTCTCCTGAATCATCTCAAGCCAATCATTCCATAATTCTTGATTATTCCCTTCATTTACCATGTCTCCGGTGAAGATCACGAAATCTGGGCTCTCGGAGGCGGCCGTTACGGTCACCCAATCCCTCGCCCATGGCCAATTCGAGATAGCCGTCGGGCTCACCTTAATCTCATAGCCCCCGCCCCATGGCCTCCTATCATCCCCTGAAACGACGAATTTGACCTTCTGGCCAATCGCTATGGTTCTGAACTTATACTCATCCGAGTATGTGCCGAATACTCCCCTAACCCTGAAGTAGTAGGTGGTTCCAGGCCTAAGATTTCTCAGCGTAACCTCATGATACCATCCCTCAAAGCACTTCTGGTATGCACATATTCTGTAATGGGTTCCGATGGCCACATGGGCATAATCCTTGATATCTTCATGCGGAACTGTATCATAGTAGACCTTGCTCCAGGTCCAATACTTCGTCCACCAAACGATCGTAATCGTGTGGTAGACGTCATTCCTCGCCCAGCTCAGATGGATGTATTTCGGCTCAAATTCATCGGCATCCGCGAGTCCTAGAATCAGTATCGAGCTGAAGCTACTCAATATCAACAAGGTTGAGAGAACCATTATAGCCAAGACCGAAACCTGGCTTTCTTTACATCGACCAGCTCTTCTCAACATAATATCACGTAACATTTAGATGCTCATGGGATATAAAGATTTTCGGCGAAGTCTGTCAAGCAAACGCTTCTCATAGAAGGTTAAAGCCCGTCTTTTCGGCTAAGATGGCCGCAATAGGATAAACATCGAGCACTCAAAGTTTAATGCCAGCCTTCACTCTCGACTATCTTCCATAGAGATCCCTGTAAGGATGGCGCATTAAGTTAAGGCGGAAGAAGGGCTTAAATACAAAGATCACGGATAGCGGTTTGGAAGGGCCCGTAGCGCAGCCTGGATAGCGCATCGGCCTTCTAAGCCGGGGGTCGGGGGTTCGAATCCCCCCGGGCCCGTTCAATGTGTTTATCGGCTTTAGGTTTCCATCATCCTTATTATCGTTGATGAGATTAATGATGTCGTTATCACCGTTCCGACGATCGCCGTGTAAGTTTCGCTCGTTAGGATTCCGTGTTGGAGGCCGAAGATCGCTGAGACAAGTCCGAAGGTCAGTCTGAAATTGAAGACCGCGCCAACCAACTTTGACCATCTCTTCCACTCCGGAGCAAATCTTTGGAAGATTAGACTTGCGGAGAGATATTTTGCTGTGAACGCCATTAAGATAAAGGCCGCCGTCAAGATGACAACGTAAATGCTCGTTCCAGATAATCTCATTAAGGATCCAGCCTTAAAGAAGAAGATCGGGGACATGAATCCGAAAACAATTCCGCGGAGCTTCTCGGCTACCTCTTCATGCTCCTCGAGGATCTCGGAGAAGAGGAATCCGAGGATGAATGCGAGGACTGCTTTTTCAACCCCAATCCTCTCTGAGAAGAATATTAGGGAGATCAGGATGAGGAGTAGGAATTTGAGCTCGATCTCGGCTAGATTCCCCCTATATCTCTTAAACAATAGGCTTCCGATCCTCGGAGCATGATACATGAATACTATTGTTAATATGAGGAATATTATCGTCCAATAGGTGATCGATCCGAAGATGATCGTGAGGGAGATCATGCTCAGCACATCCACGATAACTGATCCCGCGAACATCGTCTGCCCCATCTCACTATTGAAGAGCTTCAGATCTTTTAAGACTGGGTAGACTAATGCGACGGATGTCGTAGAGAGCGAGATCCCTATGAGAGCCGCGGTCTTTAGGTCGCATGAGAATAGGATGAGGCTTATCAACGATATCGTGGTGAACGGGATTAGATATGATGCTAGACCTAGGACGGCTCCCTTACCCGCATTCCTTTTCAAGATGTCCTTGTCTACTTCCAGTCCGGCGAAGAACATAAGGCCTAGGATTCCGAAGTTTGCCATGAAGTCCATCCATGGGACATCTGATAGCTGGAAGATGTTTACTCCCACAAGCCCGGCTATTATCTCAAATATGGGGGCGGCCATCCCTATCTCCAATGATATTATGCCGAAGACGACTATCAAGAGAGGTATTATAAGCTCGTTCATCGAACGCTAAACTTGCCATCCCCGATAATATCTGCTTTTCTCCCGTAGAGAGGATAGGACCTCGGCTCGGTGATAGAGTATCTTAATCTTTAAGGCGAGTTCCTCAACTCTCTCGCGGAGATCCTTTGGAAGTCTTCGAGCACGGAGATCGTCAATATTCTTCATCAGCTCCTCGAGTATATGTCTTGTGAGGTCAAGCCTGACTTCTCTCTTGAGATTTTCTTCGCAGAACCTCAAGTTCTCCCCGATCTCTTTAAGGGACTTCTCCAACTCTTGGTCGTCGCGTGAGCCCGCCATCTCTGGGCTGAGTTTAATCTATGACAATAAAAATATTAGTCTCAGAGGTCTTGTCATTTTACGGTTAATGAAGAGATTTAAGAATATGCCTTATTAGATGGTTTATCGTGGATTTGGGGGTTTTCGATGAGGAAGGAGTATAGGAGAGATCCTCTATGGCCGATCCTCGTCGAGGCTGTTAAGCGGAATCCAGCTTATGAGGAACATAAGATACGTGTCAGAGATGAGATTCTTCCCGAGAAGCCTGACATAACACCTGAAGAGCTCTCAAGGCTTCTCTCCATACCGGTTGGAGAGGCGCTTGTGATCCTTGACGAGCTCCGGATAACGGTAGAGGAGGTTAAGGAGGAGCTCTCGAAGCCTCTCCCACAGCCTGTCTATGAACATGTCGCGATAGGCGGAACCTTCAATGAGATCCACTACGGCCACCTAATGCTGATCTTAATGGCTCTAAGGCTTGGGAAGAGGGTCTTAATCGGGGTGACGACAGACGAGTTCGTGAAAAGGTTGGATAAGGAGCATGAGGTGAGGAGCTATGCTGAGAGGGTTGAGGGGCTTAGGAGGGAGCTTGAGAGGAGGGGTTGGCTCGAGAGATGCAAAATAATTCCATTAAGCGACCCCTATGGGCCTACGGTAGAGGATCCGAGCATCGAGGTCTTAGTTACGAGCCCATTCACCCATTTTAGAGGAGTTGAGATAAATGAGTTGAGGGTGAAGAGGGGATTGAAGCCGCTTAGGATAGTGGTCTGCCCACTCGTGGTGGCCGAGGATGGGAAGCCTCTATCAAGCACTCGGATCGCTAAAGGGGAGATCTCCTTGGATGGCAAGAGTATTAGGGGATCACGCCACCCCGATCATCAATAGGATCATGAATATCAGGATTCCAGTTAGGATCGAGTAGAGCTTGCCAGCTTGATAGAGCTTCTTGAAGCCGATGGCGTTATAGGCCGCGATCACCGCCCATGAACTGATAGATAATAATCCCATCAACCGCTCCAGGAAACCAATCTCATAATCCATTCGCACACATTGTTCTGCAACGCTGTTCGAGAAGACGACTCTATCCCATGACCAGCTTGAGACGCTCAACTTCTCAAGTGTTCTCTTAACGCCCTTCTCGACCCACTTGACCGAGGTTAAGTTCATGTAGGTCTTGGTTTGGTTGATAACTCTCTCAACATCTCCTCGGGTCGTTAGGCGAAACCACTCCGGAATCGTCTTATTCGGGAAGCCTCTATAAACCTTAGCGTGGTTCACGTTAATGGCCTCGGAGGATATCTTGACGGGGCCTTCCGGAGATATTCCGAGGAGGGTTGCGTTATAGAGCGTGAGGTTCTCGAATCTCGCGTCCACCACCATATACGACGCTTTGGGGACGTTGAACGCTATTGGAATCTGTATCGCCGTGAATATTATCAGGATTATGAATGAATGGAGGATTAGGGTTATGAGGGGGATAAACTTCCACTCAAATCCCTTCAAGAACAGCATTAAAAACATCACAAGCGCGATAACCCCGAATGCCATTGCGATTTGAATGGTCCTAGAGAACATAATCTGCTGGAAAGTGGGTAGTGGCGGCCGCATATATTCAAAGCCCCTTAATCCAAATCTTAAATCGAGTTTATTATAGAGAATATACGCCGAATATGATCCGAGCAGGAGGGCGGAGACTATGAAGATTGCCAATCCTCTAAGGAGCTTGAGCAGTCTCCACTTAGACTCCTTGACCTGCTCAAGAATCCTTCTCAGGAGATCTCGTCCAGCCAAGCTCCCACAGCCAATAGTCTGAATGATTCTCTTATTTTCTTATCGCATCCTCATCTTGAATATGGCCATGATCGTGAGAGCGATCGCAGCCGATATAAGTAGATTCTGAATGAAAACCTTATACTCGGACACTGGCTTCTTCTCGACGAGCCCCTCATAAGCCTTGGGCGCCTCCACATAAGGTTCAGGTATGGTTGCCTTCGCGGTTACAGTTTTGGTTACCATTGTGCGGGGAGCCGGCATCCTCCGCAATCCCTCCGCGGCCAGAGTTTGAGCTGGAGTTGAGGCCATGAATGTCAGTACGCCATAGAAGAGTATCGCCGAGATTATGGCCACAATGATTCTGAGCTTCAACCCCTTAAGCACGCATATCATATGATTCACCTATTGGATAAATCTATAGATTAGAACAGCTACCAAAGCCTATGCCTCCAGAGCCTTATGGTCTCGAACCAGAAGAAGATCGATGAGATTGCTCCGAAGGAGAAGGCGTAGGGATTGAGGTTCTGGAGGTTTTGGAGTATGTATAGGGCTGTTAGGGTCGTCGTGAAGACTGCGTAGAAGACTAGTCTCGGGACGAGCTTCCCACCTATAACCATAAACATCTTGAGGACCCCGACATCGACCTTCTCCGAGACAATATATCTCCCCGATTGATCCTTCGACGCCAGCCCCATCTCCCTAAGCTTTTCGAGATGGTGGTAGGCTATGCTTGGGCTGGAGAACCCCAGCTTTCTCTGCAGCTCCCTCACCCCGACCCCCTCCCCCCTCTTAAGCAAGTAGATATAGACTTGGAGCGTCTTCCCCCTAAGCTTATAGAGCTCCTCCTCCCTCGCCAACCCAGCCACCTAGAGATAATCTTCAAGGAATAGCATTTATGTTATGCATCTATTCAAGTTCTCCACGGATATGAGCTTGGTGAAGGTTGCCGGAGCGCTTATATCCTTGGCCTCGATATGCTTCGCCATCTTCTACATCCTATGGTTCTTCGGATATCTTCCGATAAATCCGGAGCTGGCGGTCAAGCTCCCGGTCTTGGTGATCGTCTTGGCCCTATGCTTCATAGCGGGCTGGGTTGGCTACGTCATGCTCACCGCGCCTCGGAGACCTAAACAGTAGTTATTCCAAGGGTTAAGAGGAGGTCTATCAGCCATTGTGGCTTCACGGGAAACCAGACTATAAACCAGGCGATCTGGAATGCTAGGATTAGGTAGAGCACGATCTCGGAGATCTTCTCACCCAACAAAACTCTTGGGAGACCTAGTGCGATTACTGGAACTGTCATGTAAAAGTAGAATGGATAGACCCATCTATGGAGTATGTGGGCGATTGGGAAGTAGATTAAGTAGTTTGCCGCAAACCAGACCAGTATGAAGAATTCCATGCTCGGATATCTTCCATTCCTTAGATCTATGTATGAGAAGTAGGCGGAGAAGGCCACGACGAGCCAGGTCATCCACCAGAGGGGGGTCTGCATCCCATAGTACGCTATAGTGTTTCCTGGTATCACATAATAGGGTATTCTGGGAAACTGTTTGAGGGGATTCGTCCAGCTCAGCGGCATATAGACCACATCGCCCTCATGGAATATTAGAGCTGAATGGTAGTTGAGCATGTAGTCGAGGTGCTCGAAGGGCGTCGGATATACGCCATAGATGTAGTCATAGATTCCTAAACCTATTATCATGATGAGGAAGGCTGGGATCGCCGTCCTCTCAGTTGCCTTAAGCCAGCTCCTCAAACCATCTAAGAAATCCTCGCACACATACACGTCGTGGAATAGCTTATAGACTATTAGGGCGATCAACACGAATAGACTTGACATCTTCGAGAGCAATGCCAATCCCATAGCCACCCCTGACCACATCCATCTCTTCTTGAGGAAGAGTAGGGTTGAGATGAGGCAGAACATCATGGCCGGGGCGTCGAGCATGGCGATCGAGCTCAGGTTGAATGAGGAGATATCGAAGGCGAATAGGGAGGCTGAGATCAGGGCGATCTTCTCATCCCTCGAGATCTCATATCCAATCCTCCCCAAGAAGTAGATTGAGATCGCCCCCGTGATCGCGATGAGGGTTCTCCAGCCATAAGGGTTATCCCCGAAGATCAAGATCCCTAAGATCATCAACGCCTTCGAGAGAGGTGGATGCTCATTGTTCGCGGCCTCCCCCCTCAATAACTTCCTAGCTGCCGGGATGTAATGCTGTTCATCGAATATCAAGGCACATCCCTCGAATGGGGGATTGATGCATTCTTCTGGGGGGAGCTTTGGCCAGGGGTATGGGATTATCGCTATCTTCATCGCGAGAACCACGATCGTCAAGATTATCAGCCAAAATCTATAATCTCTAAAGATCCGCGCTCTGAATATGCTTTCTATCACCTTTCACGCCTCCTGGCAGATAGGTAGACTTGGATGAGCAGAATGAATAATATTATGGCTCTCAATAACGCTAGGTTCTGTGGAAGGGAATAGGCTCTAACGGGATCTGGAGCCGAGAACCAAGTCAATATTATTCCGGCGTTCGCAAACTCCGCGATGAAATATGGCCATGGAATCCATCCCATTATTGCGAAGAATGGGAGGAGCCAGAGAAGCATCTGAGGAGTGAATACATAGTTTGTGAGTAGGAACGCCGTAAAGGCCATGAAGCACCTTTCATAAAGATTTCCAACCTTGGATAGATAAACTTTGAGAAGGGCGTAGGCCATCAAGATGAGGCTCATCAGCTTCGCGGTGTTCCAAGTATTCTCATCTGGGAAGAGGTATATGAGCCAGCTATCCTCTAATCCCCATTCGGCATGATGTAGATATGTTTGGGGAAAGACCGTTGGGCTTAAGACGTATAGAACAGCATTCACGAGGCAGAACAAGCCCACTGAAAGGGCTATGTAAGCGACTCTATCTCTCTTTCCCTCAATATATGGCAGGATCACGGGAAGCAGGATGAAGCTCATGAACTTCGCCAGGGCGGATGCTCCGAGAGCTATCGCCGACCACCTCACCCTCTTGGCCTTGAGTAGGAGTAGGGATAGAATTACGAGGGATATGAAGATCACGTCGAAGTTATAGATCATGTATAGGATCATGGACGGGCTCACGGCGAGGAAAATCACGATCAACTCATTCACCCCATCCTCCTCAGAGATTATCCTCATAACGGACTCCACTAAGATTATGTAAAATATCAAGATGATTATGGAGAAGATGAGATAGTATCTCTCAATCCCCCCGCCTAGGATCATGGAGATGTATGTGATGAATCCGGAGATCGGCGGATACTCGAATGGAAAGCTGATATATGGCGGCCCAATCTCGCCTGAGTGCCTAAACCAAAAAGACAGTATATCGGAGTAGATTCTATTGCTGAGCTTTGGATGGTGAATTAGGAATGATGTGAGAAATGAGGATGAGGCCGCCGCATAGATCGTCTTCCTCCCTATCTTCATCGCCTACTCGACCATCGTCGTTGAGATGAGTTTTATGTGATATTTTTAGCTTCCCATCCACCAAGATCTTGATGTAAATTCTTTTAAGATGTCTAGACATAAAGTCTCGCGATGGAGTCCATCGATGGCCTCCGAGAGTATGTTGTGTCCATGCTCTCAAATATGATTCGGATAAACTCTGAGAACCCGCCTGGGAGGGAGGAGGAGCTAGCGAGCTACGTCGCTGAGAGATTGGCCGAACTCGGACTCAAGGCTTGGATAGATAGATTTCAGGGTAGGGCGAATACTCTCGGATCTATTAGGATCGGCGATGGAAAAAAGATCATGCTCGTATCGCATCTAGACACGGTTCCAGCTGGGGAGAGAGAACTTTGGAGAATACCGCCATTCTCGGGGATTGTCAAGGATGGGAGAGTTTATGGGAGGGGGGCGGCGGACGCTAAGGGATGCTTGGCCTCGATGCTCGGATGCTTGAAGATCTTGGCGGATGAGGGCTGGCCCATCAACGGGGAGATAATCTTCGCTGCGGTGGCTGATGAGGAGTCCGAGAATCGGGGGATTAGAAGGCTTATCGCTCAAGGGGTTAAGGCCGATTACGCGGTCGTCGGAGAACCCACAAACCTAAACGTATGCATAGCTCATAAGGGTAGCATATTTCTTAGAGCGAGCTTCATAGGTAGAGCCGCACATTCAAGCAAGCCTGAGAGGGGCGTGAACGCGGTCTACGCGGCGTCAGAATACGCCTTAAGGATTGAAAGGCTGTCGAGGAGGTTTAAGGTTAAGCATAGGTTGCTTGGGAAGCCGAGCCTCGCGGTCACGATCTTTAGGGGAGGGGTTAAGGATAACGTGATCCCAGATCGCTGCGAGCTCGTGATCAATAGGAGGACCCTCCCGAACGAAGACCTCGAAACAGTCGTTAATCAGCTTAAAGACTTGGCCATGAAGGTGTCTAAGGAGAGAAGGGTTAAAGCCTTCGTCAAGATAGACCGATATCTACCAGCCTCCGAGACCGATAAAGATGAGGAGATCGTTAAGGCGGGTTTGAGGACGGTGTCAAGGGTTCTCGGAAAGAGAGTGAGACCTAAGGGATTTCAAGCGACATGCGATATGACCTTCCTAGTTCATAGGGCGAACATACCGTGTATAATCCTCGGACCTGGAAGGCTTGAGGAGGCTCACGCGATAGATGAGTGGGTTGAGATAGATCAGCTCGTCAAGGGATCTAAGATCTACCATGAGCTGATAATGGACTTAATTGGATCAAGATAATCTCTTGCTCACGTATGGGCCATCTCTCCTATATCCATGCCTATAATAGTATTTCCTGACGCCCACCCCGCTTATCACGACGATCTTCCTAGCATCCAGCTCCTCGACGGCTATTCGCTCAGCCTCCGCTAAAAGCCTCGAACCATAGCTTCTATGCTGCATCGTCCAATCGCTTAGATCCTTGGCTCCGACGGGGATCATTCTACCATAGACGTGGAGCTCCCTAACAAGAGCAGCGTTCTCAAGCTCTCTCCTCAATACCTGTGAGGGGCTTCTAAGCCTTAGGAAACCTATCAGGATGTCGTTCGAGATGTCTTCGTATGAGATGAAGTATTCGAGTCCGCCTGAGGCCTTATATCTTCTGACCACAAGCCTAATGGAGTCTGGATCAACCTTCACCCCATCCTTCAACAATCTATGTCCAACCTCCCTACACCTAATACACCTACATCTAAGCCCCCGCATCTTCAGATAGTTCTCGACCACCTCTCTCAGGTTCGGTATCCTATTTCCGGCTGAGGTTATGTCTAGGGGTATCTCCCTCTGAATCCTCTGGATTCTAACGTATGGTGGGGTTAGGAGGAGCCAGTCTGCGAGGAGCTTGACGAGATCCTCATCCCTATACGGCCTATATCTTCCACTCTTCCACCATTCGTGAAGAATTGTTCCGGGGAGGACTAGGGTTGGATAGATCTTGATCATATCGGGTCTAAACCTCTCATCGACCCAGATCCTCCTATAGCATTCCAGATCCTTCTCAAGGCTAGATCCGGGGAGGTTTGGCATTAGATGGTATCCAACCTTAAACGCTAGATCTTTCAGGGTTCTCGTGGCCTCGGCGACATCCTCGACCGTATGCCCCCTCCTAACGAGCCTATACACCTCATCATCTAGGATCTGGACTCCTATCTCAACCCTCGTCACCCCCATCTCCAATAACCTCTCAGCCTGCCTCGGTCTCTTAACCCAGTCAGGTCTCGTCTCAACGGTTATCCCGGAAACCCTATGCCTAGGTCTCTCCTCAGCTATCCTCAATGCGTCTTCAAGGCTCGATGAATCGACCCCATTCAGCATGTCGAGGCATCTCTTCAAGAAC
This sequence comes from uncultured Nitrososphaeria archaeon, assembly GCA_964451435.1. GTDB lineage: Archaea > Thermoproteota > Nitrososphaeria_A > Caldarchaeales > Wolframiiraptoraceae > AUK039. The sequence goes on from CAYVHW010000003.1 coordinate 13,075, forward strand.
CATCTCTGGAAGCCGTAGGGCATGGCGTTGAAGGTTCCCGCTATGAATATGAGCTCAACCTTATCGACATCATGGCCCATTCGCTCAAGCTTCCCAACCTGGCCTTGAACCTGTAGATATGGGTCATAGTCTACGAGGCTCGCCATCCTAACCGACTCCTCCTCACCCGTATAGCTCCTCGGAGAGTTCAAGTCTCCTCCAGGGCAATAGATGCATGCTCCATGTGGGCATGACCTTATCGGCGAGACGACGGTTATCACGCTCACTCCTGAGATCGTCTTAACGGGCTTCTTCGATAAGACCCTCCTAACCTTCTCGCGTAGCTCGGCTGGAATGTTTTGGAGGATCTCCACGTTTGATGGAACCTTCCTTAAGCCATACTTCTTCGAGACCTTAAGCTTGATCCGCTCAACATCCTTGAAGCCTGCCTCGATCACCTGCTCCGCTATTTCCCTACAAGCCCTACGGATCTCCGCCAGCTCCTCTTCAGCCTCCAACCCAGATCATAGATGACTACTCTCGATTTATATCCTCCTCAAAGTGCTTAACAACCTCGCCGATCATCCTCAGAGCCCTTAAGACTCTTGGGCCGAATGGCCCTCCGAAGACTATCTGGGTGTAGCCGAGCTTGGAGAGCCTAGCGATGAACTCCTCAAGTTCCTCAGCCCCACCTATGAAGGTCGTGGCCCTGATATAGTCGGGGGGCAGGGCTTGATAGAGCTTGACCCAATCACCAATCCTCAAGATGCGCCTAACACCCTCAACAATCTTCGGATCCATTCCGAGCCTCTCGATAAACTCTCTCCCAGCTCCGCAGATTATGTAGGCTGAGTATGGTGCGGCGGCCTTCAAGGCCTTCGACTCATCCTCGCTAATCGAGATCGTTAGGTAGGCGGCTAGGTCGAGTTCATCCAACCTTCTATTCGCTTCCTCAGCCCCAATCCTCACCTCGTCCACCGCAAGCCTTAGGAGGTCTAGATTCGTGTGGTTGACCAGCACTCCATCCCCAATCCTTCCAGCGAGCCTCAGCATCCTCCTCCCTTGAGCTCCAACATAGATCGGAACCGTGCTCCTAGGCCTGAAGTTCAGCCTTATGCGAATCTCCCCATCCTCATAGAACCCTCTCCTCAAGATCTCCCTGACTATCTTAACGCATCTCTCAACCCTCTCAAGTGGATGAATTCTCCTAATTCCAGCCTTCTCAAGAGACGTTCTATCCCCAGCCCCGACTCCGATATAGACTCGCCTCGGGGCGATCTCGCTTAGGGTTGCGGCAACTTGAGCTATGGTTAAGGGGTGGAACATATACGGGTTTAAGACCCCTATCCCGATCCAGAGCCTCGGAAACGTCTTGAGTAGATGGCAAGCGGTTAAGATGCTGCTCCTATTATCTGGATGCTCACTCAACCACAACCCATCAACTCCAATGCTCTCAGCTATCGATCCTATTATCTCAAGCTTCCACAGCGGGTTATTTGGAACGAGCTCGAGTGAGAATCTCATATCATCCCCTCCAAGAACTTTTTGAGCTTGATCGGCTCACATGTATTCGCTGCCTGAAGTAGTAGCTTGAATCCATCCAGATCATATAGCTTCCCAGACCTAAACTTGTTTGAGATCTTCCATCCAACTTCATCTGGAACCAGATCAGAGTTAGGTGATGAGAGAACCATCTCCAGAATTCCATCTACCAGTTTCCTCCGATCCTCTTCCTCAAGCTCAAGATATCTGCTCAAAGCTCTCTCTAGATCCACATCTTGAAAGATCCTAAGGGTAACTTAAATCGATTAAATTGCATGGAACGAAGAGTAGAGGAAAGAGTTAGAGCGCCATTGATCGCATAATACTCTCTTTAGGCGATATTGCTGGATGGTTCCTCACCTTGGCTAGATTAAGCACTTGCTTATGGAGGGCGGCGTATTTCTGGTCGGAATTTAAATCCGTACTCGATGATCCCGCTCTCCCCGTCTTCTCTAATCTTTCTGAGGACGGCCTCGACCCTAGCTCCCTCCTTGAGTTCTTCTTTGGTGAAGTCGGTTAGCTGGCCAAGTATCTTGGTTCCATCATCGAGTTCCACCAACCCCACCAAGTATGGGGCCTTATCCTTGAAGTCCTTTGGAGCTATCTTGACCATCGTGTAGGCCAATAGTTTACCGGTCTTCGGCAGCTCGACCTCCCTAAACTCCCTCGACCCACATCTCTTGCATACGAGGGGCTTGGAATAATGGAATGCCCCGCAGCTAACGCATCTCCACCCAACGAGCCTATACCTGAACAGCTTATTCCTCCAATGTCTTGAAACCCTCATCTCATAGCACCTCCCTAAACAGCCTTCAATAGGGATACTATCGCCGTCGCCCCGACGCCTCCGATAGACTGAGCCATGCCGACCCTGGGAGAATCAACTTGATTCTTTCCAGCCCTCCCCGTGAGTTGTAGATGGAGTTCGACCACCTGATAGACTCCCGTGGCCCCAAATGGATTTCCTCTCGCCTTCAATCCCCCGAAGGTGTTGTATGGAAGCCTCCCACCAAGGTCGAATTCACCTCTCATCGCAAGCCTGCCCGATTCTCCGGGCTCGGCGAACCCGCTCGACTCTAGGGATATCGCCGCCATTATCGAGGTTGCGTCATGAACCTCTATCAAATCCACGTCTCCTCGATCAACCTTCGCCTCATCCAAGACCTTATTCACGGCCGCGCCTAGAGATTGGAATCTCAGCGGATCCTCTCGCTCGAATGGGGTCATGAAGTCGGTGGCGGAGGAGATGTAGAGCTCCGTCTTGGGCGTCTTGATCTTAGACTTGAGTTCTTCGCCGATCAATACTATCGCCGCCGCCCCATCCCCAACCCCGCTCACCTCAAACCTCCTAAGGGGCTCGGAGATGTATGGTGAGGAAAGTATCTTCTCTAAGCTTACCTCGAATGGGTATTGTGCATGTGCTACTCCTTTTGCGTGTTTATGGCTTAGCATGGGGAAGACGGCGATCGAGTCGTCCTTAACCCCATAGCGCCTCATGTATAGCTTGTAGAGTAGTGCGTTGATCGAGTAGAAGTCTGCGCCCATGAAGCCCTCATACTCCTGCCTCTCACCCATCAAGAGAGCCGATGAAACTTCCTCGATCAAACCATCTGAGAGCTTCTCGCCGCCGATCACTAAAACAGCGTCAGCCCTTCCAGAGGCGATCTCAAGGGCTCCAGCATGGATTGCGGCCGCTCCAGACGCGTTCGCCGCCTCAACCCTATACGCTGGGGTTCCAACCATTCCGAGATCCTCTGCGATTATCGCGCCTAGGTGGGCTTGCTCCTGTAGAAATTCTCCAGCCATGTTCCCGACGTAGATCGAGTTCACCCTACTTAGCCCGGAGTCATCTAAGGCCTTTAGGGCGGCTTCTACCATCAGCTGCTCCAATCCCTTATCCCAATGCTCCCCAATCTTCGTTAAGCCCACTCCGGCGACATAGACTTTCCCCAACCACGCTCACCTCAATCTGAGCTTCCCTCTAAATCTAGCATAGCTCGCGTAATCGATGTAGATCTTCCTCTCGATGAAGTCCTTGAGCTTAGGCGCTCTATCCCTCTTCTCCACAATCCCATCCAAGACCCTGAGGATGTATGCGTCGCTCCCAGCCCCAGAGCCAAAGGATGCTAGGAGGATGAGGTCCCCGGGTCTAGCCTCGTCTAAGACCTTGACCAAGCCTAGGAGGCTCGTGGCGCTATACGGGTTTCCCAAGAATCCTGAGATGAGGCCTGCTGAGACCCTCTCCCTCTCAAGCCTCAAGGCCTTCGCAACGGCTAATGGGAATTTCACGTTGGGCTGGTGGAAGACGAAGTGATCTATGTCCCTGATCGAATATCCATCGCCGTTTAGGAGCTCGTTGATCGATCCTAATATATGCTTGAAGTAGGCTGGCTGGCCCGTGAACCTCGCAGCATGGCTTGGATAATTCTCACCCTCCCTCCTCCAGAAGTCAGGCGTATCGGTCACATATGAGTTCCATGCCTCGATCGAGGCTACGGCGTCATCCGTCAACCTCCCGATCAATAGAGCCGCCGCGCCGCTCGCAGCCGTATATTCTAACGCGTCTCCAGGCCTTCCTTGAGCCGTATCTGTCCCTATCGCTAGGCCATACTCTATCCTTCCACTCTCAACTAGCCCGGTTATCAGTTGGATTGCCTCGGTTCCAGCCTTACATGCGAACTCTAGATCTGCTGCTAAGATGTTTTGACCTGCTCCGATGGCCTCGGCCACGATGGTTCCAGTGGGTTTCACGGCATAGGGCTTGGACTCGCTTCCAACATGGATCGCCCCAATCCTCTTAGGGTCTATTCCAGCCCTTCTAATGGCGATCCTAGCGGCCTCGACCGCCATGGTGACCGAGTCTTCATCCAAGCCTGCGATCGCCTTCTCCTCTATTGGGAGTTCTTGTCTCTCCCTGCCCCAAAGTCTCCCGATCTCCTCAGCCTTAATCCTGTATCTTGGGACATAGCCTCCATAGCCTTGGATCGCTACGCCATTCAGCTTGACCATTTTTCAAGGGAGATCTTAGCCGTGGGCTCTTTAAATGTTTAACGAATTTCTTTACGTCAATTGACGATGAAGATCAGGCTTAAGTTAATGGATAAACTAATTTAACCTGGATGCGGGGGAGTAGAGGACTCGATGAAAAAGATCTAAAGATTCTCAAAGCCTTAGAGCTCGACTCCTCTAGGAGTGTTAGGGAGATCGCGGAGGAGCTTGGACTACCTAGAACGACCGTTCAAGAGAGGATTAGCAGGCTCAAGAGATTAGGGGTGATCAAGAGGTTTACGATAAAGGTTGATAAATCGAAGCTTGGGAAGGGGGCGACCGCCTTCATCCTAGTATCCTTCATGCCTGGGCCTCAGATCTCCCAGAAGATGCTCGCCCATCAGATCTCCATGCTCCCAGATGTTGAAGAGGTCCACCTAATCTCAGGTGAATGGGATATCTTGGTCAAGGTTAGGGGCTCCTCGATGAAGGAGATAGGCGAGCTCGTGATCGAGAGGATTAGGACGATGGATGGGGTTGCGAGAACCCTCACCTGCACGGTCTTCTACACGGCCAAGGAGGATCCGTAAAAGATTAGGATTACTGGAAACATACCATAAAATATCTCATGGTATTTCATCGAGATCTGAGCACGTTTAGAGATTTAAAGAGCTGTTAACGCCCTCTAACTTGAGCTATGAAGGAGCTTGAGAGATTGGCCGCCGAACATGCGAGGGCAGCCGTTAGGCTCGATAGGGTTGGGATGAAGAAGGAGGCGGCTCAAAGGTATAGGGAGGCGATCAGACTCCTGTCGAGGCTGATAGAACTCACCGACGACTCGATGATGAAGCAGATCTATCTAGAGAAGAAGCAACAATATGAGAGGAGGATAAAGGACTTAACCGAATCGGTCTACGAGGGATTTCGAGGGCTCAGCAAACAAGCTAAAGAACCTGGCTTCGCAGAGGATTTAATCGTCGAGAATCCCCCACCGATAACTTGGGAAGACATAATTGGATTGGATCACGCGAAGAAGGCGATAAGGGAGAGCATAATCTACCCGATGAGGAGGCCAGACCTATTCCCCCTAGGATGGCCTCGCGGAATCCTCCTATTCGGGCCACCTGGATGCGGGAAGACCATGTTGGCGGCGGCGGTCGCGAACGAGATCGACGCCGTCTTCATGCATGTCGACGCGTCGGTGATCATGTCTAAGTGGCTTGGAGAGTCTGAGAAGAATATCTCGAACATCTTCAAGTCCGCTAGAGAGTATGAGTCTCGGGGAAAGGCGGTCATAATCTTCATGGATGAGATAGATTCCCTCACGGCTGTGAGGTTGAATGAGGTCGGTGGAGAGGCGAGAGCGAGGAACCAGCTGATAAAGGAGATGGATGGATTGCTCGATAAGGGAAAGAATGCTAGGATCTATGTTCTTGCCGCCACGAATAAGCCATGGCTTCTAGATGAGCCGTTCATCAGGAGATTTCAGAAGAGGATATTCATAGGTTTACCGGATTATGAGGCGAGGTTGAAGATGTTCGAGCACTATGCTAGGAAACTCGATCTGGATGGGAATGTTGAGTTCGGGGAGCTTGCTAGGATAACGAATGGATACTCTGGGGCGGACATCTACAATATCTGTATGGAGGTTCAGATGAAGGTTGTGAGCGAGTTCTTCGAGGAAGGTAGTGGGGATGAGGGAAGGCCTAGGAAGATTAGGATGGAGGACTTCATGGAGGTCATTAGGAGGAGGAAGCCGAGCGTCGACCTAGAATCTATGGAGAAGATGCTTAAATGGGCTTCTAAATATGCGACATCTTAACCCTCTCATCCAACGAGCTGGATTAAGCCCTTCTGCTCAAGCCTCTTCAAAACATCTCTAACCCTATCCTCGTTTAATCCAAGTTCTTTGGCGCATTTCCTAAGATCGAGTTCCTCATCGTTGGCCGAGATATAGGAGTAGACGAGCTTCTCCTCCTCACTAAGCTTTGGAACATCTGGGAATGCTTCCTTAACCCTTTCAGCAGCCTTCTTCTGAGCCTCCTCCAAGATCTTCAACGCCTCGTCATCCAGCTCTCTCGGGACCTGAATCGCCTCTTCTCCAGTTCCAGAGATTGACGTGAAGTCCTCTATACATGAAGCCAGTTCTTGGAGGCTTTCAGCAGCCTCTGGAGCGACGCCTCTCACCTCGTCCTCAACCTCGGCCACTAAGGAGATCAACGGGATCAAGAGTCCTAGAACATCGCTTATCTCGAGGATTGTTTCGAGTCTGAGCTTAACCTGTTCTAGGACTAGCTGGGTTTTAACGACTATTCCCGCCAACCTCCTTATCTCCGCTATCTCCTCGGCGTAGATCGAAGCCCTGCCCTCATCTCCATTCATCAATGCTTGAACCACTTCCTCGAAGTACTCCTTGCTCCTCGCCACCATCTCACCATACTTTGATCTAAGCTTCATTATCTGAGCACTTAACTGGTTGAGCGAATGCTCAAGTTTTAGTTTAAGCCTCTCCCTAGCCTTCTCGTCGAACAGCGATTCATCGAAATCTCTTCGATTAATCATCTCTTGATCGATGATCCGAGACGGGATATTTTATTCCTTTCTAAATATGGGCTGGTCTTAAATCTTATGAGAATTCATGCGAAATACCCCGCACATATCATCATATTGCCCACACTCACTCGATCAGAGGATTGACGTGAACTCTTTGCCCAACTCGTTCCTTGACGGTTTCCTCTTCATAATTTTCTCAGTCCACGGCTTTGCAATCCACAGGTCTGGCCAATATCTTGAGAATAGCTGTGGATAAGCAAGCAATTTTCTTAAGGACTTTATAGGTTAGCTCCTTAATCCGAAGACGAGTCTGGTCTCTCCCAACATCTTTAACGGCATCTCCCTGACCTTCACGACTATCGGTAGATCGTTCACCATCTTCCCGATCATTAGGCAGTGGCGGGGTGGGAGGGCTTTCGCTATAAGCTTCACAGTATCGGAGTCTATTCTCGCGGTCTTAGAGATATAGTTTAGATCGGATTCATTTGTGAAGTTGAATAGGAATATGTTATCCGCCTGCCTGTAGATCGTCTCTGGAATGGTGTCGGGCTGATTCGTCACGAGTATCGGGAATATTCCGATATGCCTCATCCTAGTTATCAGGTCATCCCAATAAGTCTCTCTTAGATATAGGTGCGCTTCCTCCGCCAAGAGGAATAGTGGATCTATTAAGCCATCTCTCAGTAGAGTTGAGAGCTTGCTTAAGAGATACTCGACCACGATCCTCCTACCATGTGAAGAGATCTTGGAGAGGTTTACCACGAATATCCCACCCTCCTTAACCGAGTTTATCGTCGAGTCGAGTTTAATGGGATTCTCATCGTCGAAGAATCTCGTCGCCTCCAAGCTTAGAAGCCTATTCATCAAGGCATCTCTAACCGATTCATGTAGCTGGGCTCTGCCCACAGCGTCTATCAGCCCTCTTAGGGTAACCCTCCCATTAATCCTCTTAACGAGCCCCCACAATCTAATGAACTCCCTCAAACTTGTCGCCGGGGTGTTTAGAATATATCTCAAGATGTCTAAGATGGTCGTCAAGCCAGCATCCTCCATCGAGACCCTGAAATTCTCCCCAGGGGTTAAGACTATGTGCTTGTCGGCGACATCACTTAAGGCTCCATCGACTCTCATCGAGAGGCCGATATATTCTCCATTGATGTCTAGGGCTATCACCTTCGCCCCATACTCGGCCAAAGATGTTATCAGGATCTTCGCGAGATGCGATTTACCGGTCTCCTTCTTCCCCGTGATTATCGTCAATCTACCATCCAAGTCCTCGGCGTTTATCGAGATAACTCCATCCATCGACTCACCTATTATTATCGGTCTCCTTCCAGCGGATGATGAGAGCTCCATGAGGAGCTCGGGTGATGCTCGCTCTATCCTCGACCCGAGTCTAGATGGAAGCCATAATAGATCGTTTCTGAGAGAACCGTCGTCGATCACACCCCTAACCTTCCCAACTATAAGCCTAGAATCCTTAAGCTCGGTTAGGATGGATCCCACGTCATATGGGTCGAAGATCTTGAGCGAGAGGGGCTCGGAGGCAAGCTCCCTCAAAGTATCTTCTAGAATTCCAGGAAGCTCTGCATAGTTTACGTCTAAGATCTGGACGAGAAGCTTCCTACTCTCATCCAACACTATCACATAATCTCCTCTCCTAAGCCCATCCTCGCCTGGAGCCGCTAGAAACTCTATCCTATCTCCATTCTTCGATAGGATCTTCAAGCTTGCTCGCCTCCATCTATTGGCCTGAATAGGAGCCATCTAATCGAGGTCGGCTTGAAGAGCTTAACTCCCCTCCTCCTCAGGACTGATTGCATGGCTATTAGATCCATCTTATTGAAGGTGCAGAGGTCGTGGGCTAGGATCAAGGTTTCCGGGTAGCCGTAGATCAGCGAATCGCTTTTCAAGAGGCTTCCAAGAACTTCCCCGACATCTCTCCCAGTCGCTGTATCGACTCTGAAGCCCTCACCTCCAGCCGAGAGCCTCGCCAAGTATGTCTCCCCCAAAACCTTGACCCTCATCTCCAACTCTCTTATCGCCCAAGTCATCTCCACAATGTATGGGGGCTCCACGTCGAGCTTAAGCGAGGTTAAGAGCTCTCCCCAAACCCTGAGGACGCTGGTCTTAGAGAAGGCGAGTATATCGTTTCCCCTCGGCCTAGCTCCATCGATTATCCTCGACACAAGCCAAGTTGGATTATCCAATGGCCCAGCCGATAGGGAGCCGTCGAAGAGCAGGATCGTGTCCTTAAATCTCCTAGTAGCGTATTCTTGTAGCCTCTTCTCCAGGATCCCGGCCAAGACCTTTTGAATGGAGCTATAGAGCTGATAGTCTCCCCAATAATCTAGTTTAATCTCTCCGCCGAGCATGGATGAGAGGAGTTCTCCAACCCCATCGTAGTCCACGTATACCATGAATGGGCCTACTATCTCCGCCCAAATCCTCGGCCACTCCCGGACGACTAGAGCCCCCCTGACAGCTATCACGACCCCCTTAGAGCCGACCGCGACCCTGATCGAGGAGGTGTCTATGGCCACAACCCTCCTAGAGACGGCGTCTTCAATCGAGATCTCGATGGGCTCAACCCCCTCTCTCAAGAGCCTCTCAACTAGCTGGAGGGGCCAATCATCTTGAACAAAGACCTCAGAGGTCTCGACCCCAAGCCTAACCCCCTCGATCGAGCTTAGGCTTCTACCGCTCCTCTCTAGGAAAGCTTTAAAGAGGCTTTCAATACCATTTAATTGGGGTTGCTGGTATTGGGTCATCGCCCCTCCTCCCATGGGATTATAGGGCATCATGTGCTTATAAATGTTGCTCAAATTGAGCATGATGAAAAATGAGCGATCAAGAAAAAATCAAGGTGGAGGTGCAAATAGGCCCGGCGACGGTTAGGGTCGAGGCTCCGCCTGAGAGGCTTGAGGAGGCCATTAAACAGGTCGTCTCAGCCATTAAAGCCGTTCTTCCACAGATCTCGGCTGAGGGGCTTGGCCAAGTTCAGCGAGGGGAGAGGGCTAGGAGGAGGGTTCAGCCAACCTGTTCTGAGCTCTTGAGGGGTTTGATGGAGGAGGGATGGTTCGATACTCCTAGATCTCTCTCCGAGGTGGTTCAAGAGCTCGCGAGGAGGGGATATAACTATAACTCGACGGCCGTGTCACACAGTCTTTTAGATCTGGTTAGGGAGAGGTCTTTATCGAGGGAGGGGACGCCGAGACGCTACGTCTACTTTAGGTCTAAGAGGGAGGGAGAAGATTAATCGGAAACTTGCTCCTCCACCCGCTTCTGACCATAATTATCTAAGATATACTTTATTCCCTGAATCGTTATCGCATAATCTCCCCTATCAAGCCTCTTAAGCATGACACCTTGAGAGAGTTCAGCGACCCTATTCGAGAGGGTCTTCCTCTTAATCCTCGGCAGATACTCGGAGAAGTCGGAGATATTCGTGTTCGGCTTCTCCCTCCTACCAAGCTTATACTCGAGATAGTTTTTGAGGGCTATGAAGTAGATGGCGTCTTGGAATGGGAGCTCGCTCAAATCTCTTAGGAAGAATATGCCCGTCTCCGGGTTATACGCCAAATAGTCTTTCAACCTCTCCAGCATATCCTTGAGCTCCACACTATATTGGATCTTCTTGGCGAGTGAGTATTCTGGGATCGCTCGCTCTAGGAATGCCACGGCTTGATGATAGACCGCCTCTGGGCTTCCCGAAAACTCGGCTTCCAGATCCCCATACTTGATATGTATCTTAAGTTCTTCATCGGTCATAGCTCCTCACCGAATAACTCTCTAATAGATGCCTTCGTGAACCCATATAATCCTTCCCCATATCTGACCACTAGCCCAGCCCTCCTAAGCTCGCTCAGCCTAGCCCTAGTAACCTTCTCGTTCAATCCTGTGTAGGATGCTATCTCCTTTGGGGTCAGCCTATCTCTCTCCAAGAGCCCTAGAATCTTCCCAACGTATGCTCCGGCGAGGCAGAGGAGGATCTTACGCTTCGCACCAGCATCCTCTAAGACGCTTATCATCCCCTCCCTTATCTCGACTAGTCCTTCAAGCTTCTTCATTAACAGATCTACGTCTATCGCTCCGGTGAGTCTTTTGACGGCTTCGATTGATGGGTAGATCTCGGATAGATACTTGTTTATGCTCCTCCAGACGTCTTCATAGTCTCCGCTGAACTCGACCTCGGTCTCCCCATGCCTTAGAATTGCTTTCAGCTCTCCATTACTCACCTCTCCTCACCCCTAAACTTGTTCTCAACGTATTTTATCCCCTTCCTGAGGATTCTGAACGCCTTCTTCCCATTCAGCTTTCCAGCCTCCTCCATAAATCCATCCTTTATCAGATCGGACATAACGTCGCTTAGATTTTTGGGTGTGGGCCATCGAACCCTTTGATAATAATCCTTAACATCATCATAAGTCATGTCTCGCCCCTCATGTTTGTGGAGATAGTAGGCTATGGTCAAGAATCTCTGCGGATGGGTCTCCGGCTCAAGCTCGTCAACATATTCCGTGAAGCTCAGCTTTTCGCCGATGAGCTCGCCTTCCTTGATCGATTCATGAGGCTTGACCTTCTCCAAGACCTTATCGAGCCAGGATAGATCCGAGAACCTTTCCTCTATGAACTCCTTATCTCCCTCGATCTCTATCTCCAACCCTCCAATCGAGATCCTCACCCTGTATGTCATCCGTGCTCATTTGGGAATGTCTAGTTATAAGGGTTTTAGAGCGCTCTGAAAGTGGGTATTCGCCAACTATCAAGAAGGTATAAAAGCACTAGAAGGGCACATCAATCCGCTCCTCGATCTCCACCTCTTTGGCCATGGATCTTCTCCTTAACCATTTGGTATAATTTTCCGCCGTCAACCCTCCCCCTATAGACTTTCATGAGCTCTCCCATTATTATGGAGGAAGCCTTCCTAGGATTCTCCTTAACCATGGCCTCATATCTCTCGACGAGTTCATCGATTTTCCTCTCAACCTCACCCATATCCACCGGCCTGAGGTTTAATGCGTCTAAGGCGTCCTTTACGCTCTTCTCCGGATTCTCGGATAACCATTTGATTATCTCGGGCGCCGCCTCCTTCGCAATCTCCCCCTTCGCGATAAGCCTTGAGATCTCAAAGAGATCCGAATCTCTCACGAGCTCGACCTTGAATCCTTCTCGCTTCAAGCTCTTCATATGCTCAGCTAGGATCGAGGCTGCTATCCTTGGCTTGACGCCGGTCTCTGAGACTATTCGCTCAAATAATTCGACCTTCTCCAAGTCGATCAGCTCATTCGCTATCTGCTTGCTCAGCCCATATCTCCTCGAAAGATTCTCCGCCACCTCGTCTAGGGTTGGTGGAAGCCTCCGCTTAAGCTCCTCCAGATACTCTTCGCTTATCGGATATGGCGGTATATCGGTTTCTGGATACATTCTAGCCGCTCCAGGCCTTGGCCTGAGGTAGATGGTCGTTCCATCCGGTCTAGCCGCCCTAGTCTCGGAGGGGACTCCTCTTAAAGCCTCGATGGCCCGCTCCTTGACCCGTTGGAGGGCGTCTTCAGCCCTAGACCTCTCATCCGCGACCAATACCACCGCGTCGAGTTCACCAGCCTTCATGAACTCCTTCAATCTTCTCACCTCATCCTCGCTTATCCCATATCCGGGTAGCTCATCTGTGTGGAATATTCCCTCAACCTCGGACCAAGCTCTAGCCCTTCCAGCGAACTCCGCTCCAAGCCTTATCCCGGGAGCTGCCTCTAATCCCAGTAATCCTCCAAACCTTCTCAGCCTCAATGCTAGAACCCTTCCACCCGATTTGATCTTCTTCCTCAGAATTTTCGACCTTGTTTCCTTGAAGATCTCGGTGACATCCTTTATCGGCTCCTCTGAGATTATCTGCTCTGTGACGCCTCTCTTCTTTAGCTCGTCTTTGATCTTTAGGAGGTGGAGTTGCCGTATGACCTCAAGCTCGACCACCTTTGGAAGCAGATCCAATTCTTGAACCCCCTTGATCTCGATCAACGCTCCACCCTTTATCGAGATGTTCAAGTCCTGTCTAACGGTTCCTATCCCGCGCTTAACCTTCCCCGTGGCCCTCAAGAGCCTCCCAATGGCGTAGGCAACCCTATAGGCTTCTTTTGGGGAGTTTATGACCGGAGCTGTCGAGACCTCGATCAGCGGTATCCCGAGCCTCCTTAAATCGTAGTGGATTTCATGCGGCTTTCTCTCGATTATCCTCGCAGCGTCCTCCTCGATCGTTATGGTTTGGATCGGTATCTTCTTACCGTCGACGGCTATCTCCCCGCCTAAGGCGATCACGCAAGTCCTCTGGAAGCCCGTCGTATTCGATCCATCTATCACTATCTTTCTCATGACGTGGATCTCGTCAACGGGCTTTGCGTTCATCAATAATGCTGTGACCAAACCCACCTCAACTGCTTCACGATTCAAATCATGCGGCGGCTCTTCATCCATCTCCACGAGACAGGTGTTTAGGGTGTCAGCGTGATAGACTATCTTCCTACGTTTTCTCGCCTCGAAGATCGCTGCTGGATCGACTTCTCCGAGCTCGCTTTGAGCCTCTCTAAGCCATCTGACAAATCTTATCTCCCTTCCACCATCGACGAACTCTGTTGGGCATTCGCAGAACAACTTACATCTAGTATCGAGCTGCCTATGGATCTCCAGCCCAACCTTTAATCCAATTGATTGGTAATCTATCTTCATTATTCAAGCTTCACCTCCATGCTGGGCATGCTTCTCTCGCCGAGTTCTCCGGCGATGGGCTTAAGCATGAGTTCCTCAACTTCCTCCAAGTTTCTCGCTCTAGCCAAGCACCAGCTAAGCTTGACGTATGCGGTTTCGGGAAGCATGTCGTCAAGCGCTATCACTCCGGCCTTCAATAGATCTCTTCCAGTATCATAGACCCTCATATTCACTCTTCCGAAGATGCATTGAGACGTCATCCCGAAGAATATTCCATCATCATGTAATTTCTTGATCGTCGGAATTATTCTCGTGCTCACATGCCCAAGCCCCGTTCCCTCCAAAACTATGCCTCTAACACCTTTCTCAACTAAGAACTCTAGGATATCTGCATCCATTCCGGGATAGAACTTGACCAGAGCTGCTTTGGACGAGAATCCCGGCTCAAATCTATATTCACGTGATCCTCTCTTGTTCAAGTTCTCAGAATTCAACTTAATCTTTCCATCCTTGACATAGGCTATTGGAGGCGAATTAACGGATCTAAATGCGTCTCTGCTACTCGTGTGAAGCTTCCTAACTCTAGTGCCTCTATGAACGGCCAACAAATCATCTGAATGCCAAGCATGCATTACCACGCAGACCTCGGCGAATGGAGCATGGCCAGCAACACGCGTTGCCGCTATCAGGTTTGTCGCTGCGTCGCTTGACGGCCTATCAGAGGATCTTTGAGCTCCCACGAAGACTATCGGTATTGGCGGTTTTTGGAGGGCGAAGCTTAAGGCTGCGGCCGAGTATCCCATCGTATCGGTTCCATGGGCTATGATCACGCCGTCAACTCCATCCTTGATCAATCTATCGACCTCTATGGCCATCCTATTCCAAAGCTCCGGAGTCATGTCTTCGCTGAAGATCGAGAATAGTATCTTCGCATCTATCTCAGCTATATCTGAGAGCTCTGGAACTATTGAGAGGAGGTCTTCGGCCGTTAACGCGGGTCTAACCCCACCAGTCCTATAATCTATCCTGCTCGCTATCGTTCCACCCGTGCTCATGATCGTGACCCTTGGAAGACCCTCCCTGAACTTAGGCTTGGGCGGTGGAATGAATCTAGGCTTCTTCGCCGACGCGATCCTCTTAACCCTCACCTCGCCCTCAACCCTTATCCCAATATTGTAGCCGTTTGGGAGCTTGATCACGATATAGTTTGGGTCGGCGAGCTCATATCTCGCCATGAGGATTCCCCTATAGGTCTCACCCCTAGCCTCGACCTCCACCTCATCCCCGACCTCAACCCCACTCTCCTCAAGAATCCTCCTAACCCTTCCAGAATATCCTTGAAGCCTATCACTTACAGCCATCTTCTATCAAGAGAGATTCATCCCAGTATTAAGCTTATTATTCTGGTTATGGAGGGTGCTGAACATCATATCGAATGAATATGTGGATAATTCACGTAAGTCTCTTCAAACACTTTTAAGCGAGCTGATCGATAAAAACCCATGTATGTCTGGATACAAGGTTCCAAGAAGGATTGTGAACGTAAGCGCTGAAGCCGCCTTCGCCGTCTTGAGAATCGCGAAGAATGTTGAGAAGACGGGTAAGAGGGTTGTCCACCTAGAGATAGGGGAGCCCGACTTCGACACACCTAAACACATAAAGGAGGCGGCGGTTGAGGCCTTAAACAAAAACCTCACCCACTACACCCCAACCCTAGGGATCCCAGAGCTTAGGCGGGAGATAGCTGAGAGCGTTAAGAGGGATTATGGGGTTGAGGTTGATTGGGAGAAGAATGTGGCCATGACCACCGGATGTAAGCAAGCGATCCTCGCATCAACCCTATCGATAGTCGATGAGGGGGAGGAGGTGATCTACCCGAATCCAGGCTATCCCGAGTATGAGGCTGCCGCATATTTCGCCGGTGGCAAGCCTGTCCCATATAGGCTCAGGATTGAGGAGGGCTTTAGGATGACCCCCGATGGATTGGCGGAGCTCATAACCCCGAAGACGAAGCTCGTCGTATTGAATACTCCAAACAATCCATGTGGAGTCGTGATGCCTGAGGAGGATGTTAGGGGCGTGGTCGAGCTCGCCGAGGATCATGGCTTCTACATTCTCTCAGACGAGATCTATCGCCCAATACTCTTCGACAGCTTAAAACATTATTCACCACTCCACGTTAAGAAGAGCTTAGATAGGCTGATCATAGTTGATGGATTCTCTAAGAGGTATGCGATGACTGGGTGGAGGCTTGGATACGCTCTAGTCCCTGAAGAAATCTTGCCGCAGCTCTTCAAGCTCTTAAACGTCATGACCTCATGCCCAAACTCGATCTCTCAATACGCCGCCTTAGCGGCTCTGAGAGGACCACAGGAGCCGGTCATGAATATGGTTAAGGAGTATTGGAGGAGGAGAGACATAGTTGTGGAGGAGCTCTCAAAGCTTGAGAAGATCAGGTTCGTGAAGCCTGAAGGAGCATTCTATGTGATGGTGGATGTAAGCGAGATCTTGAATAAGCTCAAGACCAGTTCCGAGGAGTTCGTCAAGATGTTGATAGAGAGGTATGGGGTCGCATTCCTCCATGGAACCGCTCTAGGCTCCTACGGCGAGGGATTCATAAGGATAAGCTTCGCCACATCCGAGGAGAACA
This sequence comes from uncultured Nitrososphaeria archaeon, assembly GCA_964451435.1. Classification (GTDB taxonomy): domain Archaea; phylum Thermoproteota; class Nitrososphaeria_A; order Caldarchaeales; family Wolframiiraptoraceae; genus AUK039. The sequence goes on from CAYVHW010000003.1 coordinate 29,486, forward strand.
TAAGGGAAGGAATTA
>CAYVHW010000004.1:0-28629 GCA_964451435.1 uncultured Nitrososphaeria archaeon
TCGGCTTATCGGGTCGGACGATAATCCCGATGATAATGGGTTTTGGATGCAACGTCCCAGCGGTCTATGCCACGAGGATAATTCCAGATGAGAACGACAGGATGATCGCCATACTCACAAACCCGCTGATGCTCTGCGGGGCCAGACTAGTATTCTTCTCCGCGATAGCCGCGGCCTTCTACGGAGCTTACGCCGGAGACATATTGTTCTCGCTCTACGCCCTCGGGGTGGTCTTGGCCTTCATGGTCGCCACCATACTGCGGAAGACATTCTTTAGAGGGAGAGCTTCGCCGTTCGTCCTAGAGCTTCCAGCCTATCAGAAGCCATCCTTCAAGGTCGCGGCGGTCAGGATGTGGGATAGGGGATCTATGTATCTGAGGAAGGCTGTAGGAATAATCCTAATCGGTTTACTGATCATAGGAGTTTTGACCGCGACCGATGCGGAGACCCTCACCTTCACAACAGATCCCGAGAGGAGCTTGGTCGCCGCGTTCGGCAGATCCTTGGCCCCGATCTTCACGCCGCTTAACTGGGATTGGAGATTCGTGGTCGCCATGATCTTCGGATTCGTGGCGAAGGAAATCGTCTTGGGAGCCTCGGCCATGCTCTATGGGGCGGGCGAGGAGGAGATAGCCTCAAGGCTCGCAAGCCTCTACAACCCCATCGACATGTATGGATACATGACGTTCATCCTAATCTATATTCCATGCATAGTCACGATCGCGGCGATCAGGCAGGAGACGGGATCGTGGAAGTGGACGATCTTTGCGGTCGTCTATGGCCTGATACTCGCATACATCGTAAACCTCCTCATCGTAACCCTCGGCCACCTATTATTGGGGTGATGGGATGAGCCGTGTAGATAGCTCGACATACATACTCGCATCGATCCTCTCAATACTCTACCCACTCTACGGAGCAATCCAATTCTACAAGGGGGCGGTTGCATGGTGGCTTCCATGGATCGGTGGAGAGGAGATCCAGCTAGGAGTGAAAGTGGGCGACGCATATATCCCAAACATCTTCCCAGACCCATTCTCAGGGATAATCCTCATAATCATAGGGGTGATCTTCGCCAGATCCATCTACCTGTCGAAAAGAAATCCAGGGTTAGCGGATGGATTCCTATTCGTGGGATGGATCCTGGCATCGATGATGCTCATCCTAAACCTAGTGGTCTTGGCCGCCGACATCCTAGACACATACTACCCACTAATCTGGGGAGGGGAGATAGAGGAGCCTTGGACCCTAGGATCAGATCCATGGGGAATATCACCACACCTAATTCTAGGAATAATTGCAGCCCCAATCTACTGGAAGATCAAATACCTGCTGAAACAGCTTATACCATAAATTGGGTGGCGATTCGTTACCCTTGTCTTTGCGCGTATAACGTGGATGACTCTCAGCGCTTGAGGCTGATCGGTCGTCATGAATTAATTGAGAGAAACATTAAAATGCACATAGTTCTCAGATGAAACGTGACTTGAATGACTCTGATAGGTAGATTGAGGGGTAGATCGGGAAAAGTTGGATATGGAGCTGGCGCTTTGGGCGAATCTCTCACATTTGCCATGATAGGCACCTATCTGACATATTTCTACGTCGATGAGGTTCATCTCGATCCAGCTTTGGTCGGACTCGGCTTCATGCTCTCCTATGGAGTCTGGAACTCCATAAACGACGTGATAGCAGGATACATCTCCGATAGGACTAGGACGCGCTGGGGGCGGAGAATACCCTATATCCTATTCTGCACGCTGCCGATGATGATAACTTTCATCTTGATATGGACCCCGCCCATTGGGGGAGCGCCTCTATCCGAGCCCACGAATATATGGATCTTCCTATACTTCCTGATAATTGTATGCGTTTTTGAATTGATGTATACTTTCGTCGATGTCGCGTGGAACGCGCTGTTCCCAGAGATGTATGAGGAGCTAACGGAGAGGAGCGAGGTCATCATATACAGGCAGGTTTTCGCGATAATGGGAACTGTGCTGACCTTCGTGGCCGCACCCCCGCTCATCGACTCCTTCACCAAGAGGTTCGGCACCTTTAAGGGATGGACGCTTGTGGGGATAACTGTAAGCCTCATCGCAGGCGGCGCCTTCCTACTCTCCCTCCTTGGGAGTAGAGAGCGAAAAGAGTTCAGCGTAAAGGGGACGCTACCCGTCAAAGAGGCATTCAAAGTCACCTTCTCGAACAAATCCTTCCTGACAGCTGCCTTCCTCATCTTGACGACGAGCTGGGTCTGGAGCCTCCTCGAAGCGCTCACCCCCTTCATGATCGTATATATGTGTGGGGGAACGGTCGCCGACATCGCCCTCGTGGGCGCTCCCTCCCTATTCCTAGGGATACTCTTTTACCCGATGTGGAGAAAGCTGTGCATCCGATACGGCGCAAAGAAGATGCTCACCCTCGCCACCGTCTTAGCAGTCTCGAATCTTGTGCTGTTCATATTGCTGGCGGACTCAGTTTTGAAGGCGATAATCCTCATGGGCTCCTTTGGAGCCATAAACGGCGGAGTTCAGATCGCGAGGGAGCTCTTAATCCCCGACGTGATAGATGAAGACGAGGTTAAGACTGGTTTTAGGAGGGAGGGGATATACTATGGGGCCCGCACATTCGTCGATAGATTCGCCTTATCCCTAACCGGCGCAAGCACGGCCTTCATCTTCACCCTAGCCGGATTCGTCCCCGGAGTCCCCCAACCTCCAGAAGTCATCTTCAAGATGAGGCTCGCGAACGTCCTAGTCTTACTCATAGCCTTATCCGCCTTTCTAATATCAGCGAAATTCTATCCGCTGGATGCCATTAGGGTTGCGGAGATAAGGGCTAAGCTCAAAGAACTGCATCGCAGAGCCGAGTAACCGTTTGCCATGGATTGTTGGAGCTGAGAATAACGAAAACATGTAACCCATGCCTAAACGAGGCATTATACTGCTCAACGCAAGTTTTCCTCAAGCCATCTAGCTACATGGTCGACGACGAGCCAATACTTATCCCATTGATTGAATGAGTGATTTGCGCCCTGGACTAGAAGCTTTTCCTTCGGCTCTCCAGCTCTATCAAACAGCTCCTCAGCGTGGGAAACCGGGACTATCTCATCCTCGGTGCCATGCACTATCAGAATGGGTCTGGGCGAGATCTTGGCAACGCTTCCGAGAATGTCATGCTTTAAGGCGTCCACCATAAAGTTTCGCCAGACGCGGCCGCCAGAAGGTAGATCTAAGTAGCCTTTCTCCATAAATTCCTCAATGTTTACCTTTAGGATGTTTTTAACGGCGTTCTCGTGAATCTTTGTGCTTGACGGCGAACTGATGGTGCAGACTGCTTTGATCCTCTCATCCTCAGCGGCTGTTAAGATCGCCACCACTCCACCCAAGCTGTGGCCAACAACCCCTATCCTATCCTCCAATATCTCTACTTTATCTTGGAGCCAGCTTATGGCGGCCTTTAAGTCGCTCATCTCCCCCGAGATCGTCACAGACTCAGAAGATCCATCGCTCTCTCCACAGCCGCGGAAGTCGAAGCGTAACACGATGAAACCCCTCTTACACAGCTCCCTACCAAGATATACCCAGAATCTATGATCTCCGATCCTGTTTCCATCAAAGCCATGGCAGAAGATCACAGCAGGAGCAGGCATCCTATCAGGGATATGAAGAGTTCCCACGATCCTCTCCCCCTTATGCATAAAATACACAAATCTCTCCCTCACCTTCTCACCTCACAGAGACCTCCTCATCAAATTCTAGCGATGGGCGGATAACTCTCAAGCAACTCTCACGCATTTTGAGGAAATGGAGTAAAATTCTAACCCATTTTCCCGCCACTCTCAAGCACCTCCTAAAGAGATCATCAAAACCGCGGCTTGAAACTCGGATTCTCATCGAGAGGATGAACTCGCAAAACATAACTTACCGACTTAAAGGTATGGATGAACCATATAAACCCTTTATGGACAAAAGATTTGGACCGGGCGGGATTTGAACCCGCGACCTCCCGCGTGCGAGGCGGGCGATCTCCCACTGATCTACCGGCCCTAGATGTCTCATAATCTCACGCATATTTTAGATTTAGGTTGGGGTTCTTGATTGGTTTTAGATTAGGAGCGCTAAGACTCCGAACACTATTATCCCTGCGAGTAAAATTGTCGTGATTAGGTTTAGGGTTGGGTAGATCCATGGGGTTGTGAGGAGATTGTATAGGATGTAGATCGAGTAGGCCACCGTAGCTCCGCTGAAGATCTTCAAAAGCAGTTTCAGAGTCTTCTTAGCCCTCTCGCTCATCTCAGCTCCTCGACCCCATCGAGTATCAAATCTACCTATAAATATTCTCTAATCAAGGCATGGTATGTGATCCTATACGATGTCTTGATCGTTGGTGGGGGGCCTGCGGGCCTCTCGGCGGCGATCTACTCCTCTAGGCAGGGATTTAAGACAGGCGTCATAACGATCGATGTTGGAGGCCAATTAACCCTCACGCCCATGATAGAGAATTATCCCGGGGTTTCGGCGACCTCTGGATTCAAGCTCGTTGGGGTTATGATGGAGCAGGCTTCAAGCTTTGGAGCCGAGTTCATCTACGATGAGGCCATGGAGGTCAAGGAAGTGGATAACGGCTTTAGGGTGAGGACTAGGGGTGGGAAAATCTATGAGGGTAGGGCGCTCATCCTCGCATTCGGGAAGAGGCCTAGAAAGCTTAAGGCGTTAAACGAGGAAAACTTCGTGGGCAAGGGTGTTAGCTACTGCGCGGTCTGCGACGCCCCACTCTATAGGAATAAGAGGCTGTTGGTCGTGGGCTGGGGGGAGCCGGCACTAGAGGCCGTCAGCGTCCTCAAGAGATATGGTAATGAGGTGTTAGTCGCCCATGAGTCCAGGAGGTCGAATGAGTTCGCGGAGAAGCTTAGAGAGCTTGAGGCCGAGATAATTCAAGGAGTTAAGGTTAAGGAGATTAGGGGAGAGGATCTCGTGGAGGAGGTCGTCCTCGAAGACGTGGAGACCGGGGAGGTGAAGATCTTGAAGGTCGATGGGATATTCGTCGAGCTTGGATACGTGACCGAGGCAGATTGGGTGAGGGGTTTTGTCGAGGTGAATGAAAGGGGTGAGATAATAGTCGATGAACTTGGAAGAACTAGCAGAGAGGGTGTGTTCGCGGCTGGAGATGTGACGAACCTCCCCTATAAGCAAGCCGTGATAGCGGCTGCTCAGGGCGCGATAGCGGCGTTATCGGCGTCGAATTATCTTAGGAGGATTATGGGTAGATCTGAGATTAGATCTGATTGGAGGAAGCTTATGGGGTGACGTGGCTTGAAGCCCGTCGTCGTCAAGGATCTCCATAAGAGTTTCGGGGATAAGGAGGTGTTGAGGGGAGTTGGCTTCGAGGTCGAGGAGGGCGAGATCTTCGGATTGGTCGGCCCGAACGGTGCTGGAAAGACCACAACCCTAAGAATCCTCGCAACCATCCTCAAACCGGATCGAGGAGATGCTTGGATAATGGGCTACAGCGTTAAAGATTATCCTGAGAAGGTTAGGGAGAATATAGCATATTTGCCGGAGGACGCCGGGGTCTATAAGCATCTAACAGGCTTCGAGTTTCTAAGGATCATCTCCGAGATCTATGGGGTTGGGAGGGAGGGATTCGATCGAGGGGTAGAGCTCTGCGGACTTGGTGAGGCGCTCTCAGATCCATTAAGCTCTTATAGCAAGGGGATGAAGAGGAGGATTCTCCTAGCCTCAGCCCTAATGGTTCAGCCGAGGGTCGCGATCCTCGATGAACCTACAAGCGACTTAGACGTGAGACACGCGGTCTACGTCAGGAGGATCATCAAGAGATATGTTAGGGAATCCGGCTCATCCGCGATCATCTCAAGCCACAATATGCTTGAGGTAGAATATCTATGCGATAGGATGGCGTTCATAGATGGTGGTAGGATAATCGCCGTGGGCAGGCCAGAGGAGCTTAAACAGGTCTATGAGGCGGAGAATCTTGAAGAGGTCTTCACGAAGATTGTCGGAGGTGCTTGAAGATGCTCAAGCCCTTACTCAGGAAGGAGCTTAAGGAGCTCTTGATGGAGAAGAGCATCCTGATAGGGATGATAATAGTCCCCCTCATAATGTTCCCCCTAATAGGCGGCTTAACGAGCTTCGGGATAAGGTCTGCGGCGACCCACGTGGCTGGAGTCCATGAGATAGGATTGGTCGACCTAGACAACACAGATCTAAGCGGAAGACTCCTCCCAAATATGTTGAGAGATAATGGCTTGAAGCCGATAATCTTGGATTGCCGTGAGAGAGGTGAGTGTGTGAGGATCGCAGAGGATATGGATCTGAAGCTCGTCGCGATAATTCCGAGCGGGTTCTCCGAGAACTTCACTAAGGGATTAAAGAGCGGGGTTGAGACCATCTACATCTTGAAATCATTATCCATCTCGGAGATAACGGCGTGCGAGGGGCTCTCATCGAAGCTCATGAAGGCCATCAAATCCTTGGCCGAAAAGATTCATGGAAGGGGGCTTAACATCGAGTTCCTAAAACATCCAGCCGATGAGAGATCGACGATAATCTATCTTGGAAGATCCTTGAGGGCTCCGATAGAGGCTTTGGCCTCGATGCTCCCGGCCATGATCTTTGGATTGCCGTTGGTCGCGATGATGACCGCCTCCTATGCATCCTCCATATCCGCCACGAGCATCGCCTTGGAGAAGGAGTCTAAGACCCTTGAGCTACTCCTCTCGCTCCCAGTCAGGAGGTTTACGATCCTCTTGAGCAAACTCCTCGGAACAATCATCATAGTAATCCTCGGAACGATCTCATTCATGGTAGGATTCGCCATCTATGGGTTGATGCTGTCCTCAGCCTTCATCCCAGAAGTGGGTGTGGAAACTAGTGTGGGTGGAGCCGTCCAAACGCCATTCATCGGATCAATCTTCACGCCCTCGCCGATCTTCATGGCCGTGGTCTTGGCCTCCATCTTCTTGGGAATGATGATGACGACCTGCCTCGGGATCTTGATAGGAGTCTTATGCGCGGATGTGAGGAGTAGCCAACAACTCGTTGGAGCCGTTATGATGCCCTTAACCATCTTCCCATTCTTCATCCTAATCTTCTCATCGATCGAGAGCCTCCCAGCGGGAGTTAGGCTCGCCCTCCTACTCGACCCATACACCCACTTCTTCCTAGCGATAATGAAGGGATTTATAGGAGACTTCCCATCCGCCGCCATCTCCCTAGCCGTTATGGTTGGGGCGACGATAATCATGCTGGCGATAGGCTCTTGGCTCTTCATGGGCGAGAGGCTGATAACCATGAGGATAGGGTTTAGGAGAAAATCAATTTAATCCATTAAGATCTCATAGATCTGCGGTGAGCTGGGTTGAGCGATTCTTCAAGCCTCCTAAGAGATCTCCTAAACATCTCCGCGAGAGCTGTTAAGCTTGGTGAGAGGCTTGATGACCCCAAAACTCTCTCAAACCTGCTTGAAGAATCTCGAAGGCTTGGATTGAGCGAGGAATTCTGTAGAAGACTTCTAGGACTCCTAATCGAGGAGGAGAGGAAGATTAAGGGAGCGGTGGAGGGGGAGGATGGGCTTAGGCTTAGGAGATTCGCCGCGAGAGCCATGGAGCTGAGAAAGGCTGGAAGGAGGATAGTTAGGCTGGAGCTTGGAGAGCCGGACTTCTCAGCATCCGAGAAGATCGTCGAGGCGGCTTGCGAGGCGATTAGGGAGGGGAGGACAAAGTATTCCTCAGCGGCTGGATTGAGAGAACTTAAGGAAGAGCTAGCGTCAAACCTATCGAACAAGTATGGCGTGGATCTCAAGGCCGAGAACATCGCGATAACCGCTGGCGGAACCCTCGCAACCTATGCGGCGATAGAGGTCTTATCGAGGCCGGGGGACTCGATAATGGTGATCGAGCCTGCGTGGCCCCTTTACGCCCATCAGATTAAGAGGCTTGGTAGGAGGGTTGTGAGGGTTAGGACTAGGGTTGAGGATGGATGGGATCCCGTCGAGGCTGTTCAAGAGAAGGTCTCAAGGCTCGTCAAGATAATCATCCTAAACTATCCGAACAATCCGACCGGGAAGGTCTTAGATCGTAAGTCGTTTAAGGCGCTCCTAGACCTAGCCGAAGACTATGATCTCTGGATTGTGAGCGACGAGGTCTACATAGACTTCTCCTATAATGGCGAAGCTCCAAGCATCCTAGAATACGATTACCCGAAAACGTATTATCTTAACTCCTTCTCGAAGACTTGGGGGATGACCGGATTTAGGGTGGGATTCGTCGTCTCAGATCCTGAGATAGCTAAGAGGGTTTCAGGAGTCCTTAGCACGGTTATGACATGCGTCCCAGAGTTCATCCAGAGAGCAGCCCTAGCAGCCCTAAGGGACGAGGAGTCTAGGAGGAAGAACGTCGAGCTGATTGGAAGGAGGCTTAGGGTGCTCTATGAGGAGCTATCGAGGTCGAAGTTGATCGAGCTAATCCCACCCGAGGGAGCCATGTATGTCTTCCCAAAGATCAAGGCGGATGGATTCTCCTCTTGGAACTTCGCTGAGAAGCTCTTGGAGAGGGAGGGGATAGCGGTAGCTCCCGGAAAATGCTTCGGCGAACCCTATGACGATCATCTAAGGATCTCGGCGGTCGTGGATGAGGCTGAGCTTAGGGATGCGGCCAAGAGAATAGTTAAGGCTGTGGAAGGAGGGATCTGGCGGAAAGACTGCGCTTGAATCAAAATGGATCTAATCTAGGCTATGGAAAATCCTTACCTGCCCGCAGATGTATGGTTCTAAGGCCGCACAGATTTATCCCAAACTTAGCCATATATCGATTAAAGAGCTTCTAGAAGCGAAATAAACGGCTAATTCTCTAAAATCTGCTGAACGTGCAGCGGGATTATCTGTGCGTTTTATGCGTTTGAATGATTACTATAAGTTTCTTTTGGGATTTCTATATAAACAAGATGAGCGTTGTATGCACATGAAAATCCCGAAAGTTTATTAAGAGGGCATAACTTCGGTCAGGAGAGGGAGGAAAGTTTGTTCGAGATCGTCGCTAAGCGGCGGGTGTTGAGAATTCTTGAAAGGCTTGATCGTGAGAGGAGGAAGAGATTTGAGGAGGTCTTGTTAATTCTGAAGAAGAATCCCATTCCATTTAAGGAGCTAGATGTGGTGAAGCTCAAAGGCTACGAGAACACGTATAGAATACGTATTGGCAAATACAGAATAGTCTATGAAATCTTCTGGGACAAAAAGAGGATCCTTATTCACTTCATAGGTCGCAGGAAAGCAGCTTATCGGAAAGCGGGCTTGAATTAGGGCTTATATAATTTTTAAAGCCTTAATTTGAATATCTTAATTTGAAAAAATTATATATATTAATGATTGTTGATGGTATAATCATGAGATGAGTGAGATCCCGGAGATTCTCAGCGAGATAAGGAATGAGCTTAAGGAGCTTAGACTACTTTACAGAGAACTTGTTGATAGACTGATTCCCATGAAGGAGCCGGAGGCGGATGAGCGGAGAGCTATTGAGGAAGAGGATGAAGTTGTGAGTGAAGATGAATTGCTTCGAGTTTTAAGGAAGTAAACCAAGATCTTCAAATCAATAATTATGGATTAAACTCTGGTTGTAACCTCAGGTTCCCAGAGGGTTATCTGGAGATCGCTATCCAAGCTCCTCCTGAGATGACTCTAGCACCTCTATCACGGTGTCTGATCTCAAGTTTATCTCGGGCTCGTTGAAGATGTTGAGCCTTATGTCAACCCACTTCAACCTAATCCTAGATCCCTCCGAGATCCTATCCAATTCCTCAGCCTTATCCCTCCAAGCAACCCCCTGAACCGCTGCCTCGCCCTCCTTTATCCAGAAGCCTAGCTTCTTGGCCTCCCCAAACCTCGTCTTAACGCTGATGGGCTGGGTCTTCGTATACAGTATTCCCTCGACGATCACATCCCTCTCATCGACCCTCTCACCCGAGACTATATCCTTGAGGTGAATTAATCGGCTTGGAGCCTTAATCTCCTTCTCAGGTCTCACAAGCTCGACGGCCCCGGCCTTGCATAGAAACCTAACCCTATCTCTCCTAATCTCTTGCGCCGCCTCTTTGACTAGGATGTGGTCGCCCGACCTTACGTCTAATCTCTCTGGGACTATCACCCTGACTATCCTCTCGCCATCGGTTGAGATGAGCCTCAATCCAGCAGCGGTCTCAACTACGTCCAAAACTCTCAGAGCCACATCTCTAACCCTTCTTCCAGCGATCTTCTCGAGTGCCTCGGGAGAGGGCTTCTCCCTAAATGCGATTATGCTTCTAGGGGTTAGGGATAGCCTTCCATCCTCAACCCTCACATCGGTCAAGTATATGGTCTCGCCGGGCTTGAGGTCTCCGAGCTCCTCGGCCTTCTCGCGCCAAACGGTTAGCCTAGCCTCGCCCTCATCATCTATCAAGAGGATCTCTCTCAAGGTTGCCTCGCCGAATCTCGTCTTAACCCTCCGCTCAGCCCCTATCTCCAAGACCGTCGCCTTGATGTCATAGACCCCCCGACCCCTCTCCAAGGCGGCTCCGAGATCCATGAAGTAGCTCTCAGGCTTAGGCGCTCCGGGCTCGGGCTCAAGCCTCATCAACATCCCATTCCTGCCTACATGGATCTCTGGCTCGCCTGTCTCGATCCTCTCCCTAGTGTATCCATGGATTATCGCGGCCAGGTCTCCGAGCTTCAAGCCTAGTTTCGCGGCCTCCTCAGCCCTCTCATCCCATAAGATCACGTTCACGGAGCCGCTTCTATCCCCAAGCTTCAACCTCATGAGCTTATGATCCCTCACCTCGATCAGCCTATCTATCGCGTAGACCACCCCCCTGACCGAGACATCGTTCAATCCCGGAACTAGGTCTCCTATCCTCGTATACGCCCTTTGGCCACGGGCTTCCTCCCCAGACTCCTTGAATGCTCCAAGCTCCTCTGCGACTAGGAGTAGTGCTCCAACCCTATTCAATAGGCTCGACTCTCTGAGCTTTGACTCGACTAGGGCTTCAACCTCCTCTCTACTAAGCTCTGGGAATCTGGCCAAGACCCTCTCCATAAGCTTCTCATACTCCTCACCCTGCTCAGCCAAAGCCTATCACGCCCTCATCCACACTAAAATATCTTGAAGCCTACTTAAGACCTTCTCCAAACGATCTCCTCGACCCCATCCCTATAGTTTAGGTGGCGTGCGAGGATGTAGAGAAGCGTTGAGAGCCTATTCAAGTATGCCATCGTGATTGGGTTCACCTCAAATCTCCTAGAGAGTGAGATGAGTCTGCGCTCAGCCCTTCTGGCCACAGCCCTAGCGAAATGGAGGATGGAGGCGGCCGCGGTTCCACCCGGGTAGATGAATCCATCGAGCCTTGGAAGCCTCGACTCATATCTCTCAACATTCTCCTCTAGGAACTTGAGATGCTCCTCCCCAATCTCCCAGCTATGATCCTCGTCCTTGAGGGATGAGATCTCCGCCCCTATCAGGAATAGATGCCCCTGGATCTCTAGGAGGATCTTCGAGACATCATCTTCACCAATCATAGATCTCGCGACGCCTATGATCGAGGACAATTCGTCTATCGTTCCACATGCTTCTAGTCTCTCGTCATCCTTCCAAACCCTAAGCCCAGATCTGAGGAATGTCTCCCCTCGATCCCCTCTCCCATAGCTCGCCATAACCCCTTCACATAATTCATGGGTCGATTGCTCTTTAATCTTCAACCTTGACTATCTCGGGCTTGAACCTCGTCTTGAGAGAGCTTGGATGGCTTGAGACTACATGCTTCCAGAACTCCGAGTAGCTCTCAAATCTTTCACCACATATCGGGCACTTAACGAGAAATCTCCCCAAGATCTCCCATGGAGACTTATTCGGCGAGGATTAAAAGGGTTATCGATGCTCTACTTCAGACTCCAGCTCGCTCCTCTTCAATCCTCTCAAGAAGAATCTTCTCTCAACCCTCTTAGCTCCAAAGGCCTCGATCAAATATCTCTCAACTACCTCAGAGTCGAATTCCTTACATGAGTATACGTCTATTGAGGCGAAGCCCGTTCTGAGGTCTGTGTGAATCGAGAGATGGCTCTCAGCGACTATCACGAATCCCGACACACCCTCGCCGCTCGGGCTACCGCTTTCCCCAGAGTAATAGGTTATCACGGGCTCAGTTATCATCTTGAGCTTCAGGATCCTTGAGAGCTCCTCGAAGACTCTCCTAACTAGACCCTTATCGGCCAAAGCCTCAAGCCTGCATCCATACAGGTCGAGCATTAGATGATGCCAAGCCATTTCAATCACAGGCGCATCAACTCCCTATTAAATTGATCGGCTTAGAGGGCGCTCCGATAATCGATAGAGGCGTGTGGATGGAGGCTCTCAAGGCCATAACTTGAGGACGAATCTTAGGAGTATGTAGAGGTTTGCTAAGGCTAGATGTATTAGGGCTGCGATCGCCCCTATCTTGAAGAATCTTCTAAAGAAGCCCTTACACCCATTTCTCTCTAAGATCCCTAAGGCGACTATGTTGCTCGGAGATCCTATTGGAGTGAGGTTTCCCCCGAGATTCGCTCCGAAGACTAAACCCCATATAAGTGGCTGAGTTAATTGCTTGGCCTGCGTTATGATCGCCTGCGTCACGGGTATGAACGTCATCGTCAGCGGAATGTTGTCTATGAGGGCGGATGCGAATCCGGTGAGCCAGGTGAACGCCATCGTTAAGAGGATTTGGTCTGGGCATATCGAGATGATTCTATTTGCTATGAGCTTCAATAAACCCACCTTGTTTAATCCTCCGACCACTATGAAGAATCCGGTGAGGAATAGGAGCGTGGGCCAATCCAATCGCTTGAAGACCTCGCCGACATCCATCTTCGTCAAGACCATCATCACTATGGCGCTCCCAAGGACTATGAACTCCATCCCAACCATAAGCCTTTCATGGAATGCGAGCGCAACTATCGTCGCTATGAAGATGATGGCCGAGAGCTCGAAGGACTTCCTATCCTTCACCGCCGTCCATGGATCGTATCTAACCTCGGAGGAGAGGGGATGACTCCTCTCTGGAGTCAGGTATTTGACGAAAAGACCTAGAGTGACTAAGGCTAGGATTGAGGCGAGCGGGGCGGAGACCTCCGCAAACCTCGTAAATGTTATGTTGAAGGCGTGTCCCGCGAGTATGTTTGGAATGGAGCTTGTTAGGAGTATTATCCCCCCGATGTTCGTGAAGATTGCGGACGCTATCATGTAGGGCGTCGGATCCAATTCAAGCTCCCTTGAGATCGTGATTATCAGGGAACCTACTATGAGCATGGCGGGGATATTTTCTATGAATGCCGCGAAGAGCATCGAGAGGATGCAGAATATTATCATGTATCCGGTCGGGCTTCTCGTCAAGTTTATCAAGGCTATTCCAATGAATCTGAATAAGCCCACCTCTCTAAGCACCTCAAACAGTATAAACAAGCCTAGGATGAAGAGGATCACGTGGAGATCCAGGAATCCCAGGATCTCTTCATATTTGAATACGTGGTAGAGTAGCCCGAAGACCGTTATCAATAACGCTCCTAGAATAGCTGCTAAGGATCTGTGAACAGCCTCCGTGAATATTAGCAAGAGTATGAGCAGAAATATCAGCGCGAAGACTGTCTCAACCGCCATCACTCAGTCGCCCTCCTAATCCTCGAAGCTATCATGTCGGCAAACTTCTTAAGCCAAGACCTTCCAACGAGGTATAGGGTTCTCGCGAAGTCATAGATCAAGACGAGTATTAGGGCTGTGAAGATTATCCTCACCGCGAGAGACGCCCATGAGGGGATGGAGACCAACATGCTGAGAACTTGCATCAAGGCGGCGTAAGCGAGGAATAATCCTATTATCCAGACCAGATCCATCCCAGCCCTCCTAAGCCTCGACCTCTTCTCCGCGATCCCGAACTTTGAGATGAGCGAGTCGACCGCCCTATCGAAAACGACTTTCAGATCCCTTAGAATGTAGTAGCCGTAGTAGATGATGAAGAGTAAGGCGCACACATTTAGAAACTCTCTGACCCTAATCAAGATGAACTCCGTCTCGAGTATGGTTATGTCCAGCGGTATTAGGATCGGGATTATGAAGTAGATTACGGCCAAGGCGACTAGGAGCTTGACCGAATCCACGATTATCGATAAAATCAGCTCCTCGATACTCTTGCCTTCCATGACTTCTAAGAATCTTGATATGGGGCTCTGGTATAAGTCTATCCCAGATCGGTCAGACTTGAGGATCACTCCAAGACCGCTTCCGCCTCGGTTGGGACGACTTCATACAGCTTTGATAGGAGGAGGGATGAGGTTAGGGATGTTAGGATCACCATCCCAACGATCTCCATGTAGGTCGCATCCGAGATTATCTTCGATGTGAGGGCTATCGAAGCTATAACTATGCTTAGCTCACCTCTCGGAACCATTCCAATCCCAACCCTGATACTCTTAGAGATGTCTCTGAGCTTTAGGATTGATGTTGAGAAGCTTCCAGCAAACTTCAGGGAGAATGCTATCGCGGTCAAGATAAGCATACCGAACAATACCTGATCGTTGAATAGGGTGAGGTTCATCTTCGCGCCCATAACCGTGAAGAAGATCGGGCTGAAGATCTGATTTATATGCCTGATGAACTCCTTGATCCTGGCCAAGGCCTTCGACTCAGCCACAGCCATCCCAGCGGCATAAGAGCCTATCACAGGCGAGAGACCCAAGACCCCTGCTAGGGCCGCCATTATGAAGGCCGAGCCTATCGCCGCCGCCTCAACCGCACCCTCAGCCTTGAGCATGGTCATCTGCTCTATCATTCTCGGGAGTATGTAGGCGGATACCATGAGCATTAAGCCCCAGAGTATGAAGAATATTATCGCCGTTCTGACCGCCGTGTAGAGGTTTAAGACCATGGTTCCCTTAACCGTTAAGGATGATATCACGGCCAAGATTATCACGCTTAGGACATCATCTATTACGGCTGCGTTTATGAGGAGTGTTCCCTCATCGGTTGTGAGGGCGTGGAAGTCCTCCAATATCCTGACGCTCACAGCTAAGCTCGTGGCGACAAGTGATGCGGCCACGACTAGGGCGACGGGCTGTGGGTAGCCGAGGTAGATGAAGATCTGGTATCCGACTATGAATGATAGCATGGACTCGGTGAAGGCTATTAGGAACGCCCATCCACCAGCCTTCCTCAAGCTCGCCAACCCCATCTCCAGTCCAGCCGAGAAGAGGATCATTATGACGCCTATCTCAGCGAATGCATCTACATAATCATTTAAGACCACTAATGGCTCTCCGAAGATCTTTATCCCGGTTCCGAGGGCGTATGGGCCGAGGACTATTCCCGCGAAGAGCTCTCCTATGACCGATGGAAGCCTAAGGCTTGAGAAGACGTTTGCGAAGATCTTTGCGAAGAATATGAGGACGCTTATCGTCACTATTGCCCGCATGATCGGATCCATCCCGCTCATCACGACCTCGGCCGCCATCCCCAAGCCTCTCCTTCAAATCATCTTAATGAAGGGATTACTCCCATGAATTTTAGGTTGGGCGATCTTTTAGGGATTAAGCTTTTCAAGACCCAAAATCCGTTTTAGGCTGAGTTGGGGATAAAGGCGATAATCTTCGACGTGGATGGAACCCTCTACTACTCCGAGGGCTATCTAAAGCATCTGACGAGAGCCATTATAGAGGCATTGGCGGAGCTGATGGGAGTTGATTTGAGGAGAGCCGAGCTAATCTTCCACTCCGTTAAGAGTAGGGTTAAGACCGTCAGCATGGGGTTGAAGCTCCTTGGAATAGATAGGCATAGATTCTATGAGATGGTCGTCGAGAGGGTTGAGCCACGCAAGTATATAAGGCCGAGGCCCGAGCTCAAGGAACTGCTATCCCATCTAAGGGCTAGGGGCATAAAGGTTGGATGCCACACGAATTCCAGTAGGAGGCTCGCTGAGATGGTCTTGAGATGCCTTGGACTGGGCTTGGAGGACTTCGATCTAGTGATCACATGCGACGACGCCGAGCCGAAGCCCTCAGAGGATGGATACCTAGCGGCCATGGAGATCCTCGGATTGAGGCCAGACGAGATCCTCTATGTTGGGGATAGATGGGAGGTTGAGGTAGAGCCTGCGAAGAGGCTTGGGATGAAGACGGCCCTAGTCTCCCAGAAACCTCATGGAGAGCCGGACATGCATCTTGGGGATGTCACGGAACTACTCGATAGATTGGATGAGCTCGACTGCTGAGCTCCTCAAAGCATCTTTATGATAAATTTGCAACAATCGTCTCCAGCCGCCTCACACTTAACCTCCTCGACCCTCCACCTCTTGCCCGTGAGCTCGTTTAGGAATCCGGCTAAGACGCCTCTAATGTTATGGCATTGGGGAGTCTTGTATGGCTTCTTTAGACATGATGCCTCGATCCCGTCGAGTATCTCCAGCTCGATCGCCTCATCCCTAGCGTTGATGGACTTCAGCCTACATATTCCAAGAGATCTCATGATGTAGCCCAGTAACTTCAGAGACTCCACAACTGTCTTTCCGGCCAATAATATGCGGATCGCCGAGAAGATCTTCCTCCCAATATCTAGTCCAATTAGGTAGAGGAATGCCGCAGCCCCGCCTTCTCCAAGCTTCTCCCTAACCCCGTTCAAGAATCCTTCTAAGATCGGCTTCGTTATGATCACCCCTCTCTCACCCATGATCATATATGGGAAGAGGACGTTTAAGGCGAGGCCCTCATCCGGCTGCTTAACTATCAAGACCTCTCCAGCCCTCCCAAGCCCCTCAACCCTAGAGGCTATATCCTCCTCCTTTCCGGGTGGGCAGTCCACGACATAGAGGATGTCTATGATCTTTCCGGCTGGATTTGATGGCCTCATGATCATTATCCTCCCACCTCCCATGGCTATGGTTCTAGTGATTACTCGAATGTTCTCAGGCTTATTCTCAACCCCTCTAACCAGGATCGTGGCCAACCTCCTATCTGGGAAGTATTGTAGTCTGAGGCTTTGAAGCGGATCGGTTCTACCAAGCTCCATGAGATCCACATACCTCACCATAATCTCCCCAGAATCATCGCAAAAGACCGCCTAAAAAACAGTTATGCTATTTCTCGTAATCTATTTCACGAGATTTTTCATGATCCAAGATAGTAGTATTCTCCAACCTGTTTTTGGAGTCTGTCGAGCTTTGATCCAGGCTTATTCGCTCTAGGTCTCTTAGTCTCCGCATCTCGTCTAAACGTTATTCCCATCTCCTTCAAGAATTGGTTGAATCCACTTCTAAGATCTGTTGGTGGATTCGCCACACCACTTTTCCCGGGCTCTCCAGAGAATACCATGAGCCTAGTTGAGGCGAAGTCTAAGACCATTAAGTCGTGGTCGACAAGGAAGATATATGCCCTCCTATCCCTCGCAATCCTCTTTATCACCCTCGTTATCGAGTATCTCTCCTCGACGTCTAGGTATGCGCTCGGCTCATCTAGTAGGTAGATCTCCGCATCCCTTGAGAGGGCCTCGGCTATCGAGACCTTTTGAAGCTCTCCACCGCTAAGCTCCATCAAGTTCTTATCCATCAACCTGTCGAGGGAGAGAGGCTCTATTATCTCACCCCTATAGATCTCGGACTCAAACCTCTTTCCAGCGGCCTCCCTCAAGACATCCTCGACTATCGCATCCTTAGGCTCTGGATATTGAGGCTTATAGCTTATCGACTGGAACTTGAGCTCATATCCTTCATCGCTTCGCTCGATTCCTGCGAGGAGCTTGATGAAGGTCGTCTTCCCAATCCCATTCGGGCCGAGAATCCCTATAACCTCGCCTGGATAGACCTCTCCCTCATGAACCTCTAGGCTGAAGCCCTCATAGCTCTTCCTCATCTCGGGCCAGTAAAGCGGAGTCCCACCCTCAACCTCCTCAACCCTAGACGGCGGCCTCGCATGGAAGACTATCCTCTCAGATCTAAACCTCACATTCTCGGATGGTATGTATCCGTTTAGGAAAATGTTTATCCCCTCCCTTACGCTGAATGGGCCTGAGACGACCCCGAAGACCCCCGGCCTACCATAGAAGACGAAGATCTTATCCGAGAGGTAGTCTAGGACTGCGAGGTCGTGGTCGCATACGAGGATTCTCCTACCATCTCCGATCATGGATCTTATGGCCGAGGCCATCCTAAACCTCTGCCTGATATCCAGAAAGCTCGACGGCTCATCTATCAAGAATGTGTTCGCATCCCTTGAGAGGCATGCGGCTAAGGCTAGTCTCTGGAGTTCTCCGCCGCTTAGCGCCGAGACATCTCTATCGAGTAGGTGTCTTAGCTCGAATAATTCAACAACTTTGTCGAAGTTCTCTCCAGCAACCCTCCTCAATATCTCTCCAACCTTTCCCCTCACAACCTTCGGAATCTTGTCTATGTATTGTGGCTTGTAGCTGACCTTGATCTCGTTCTTTGAGAGCTTGATCAGATATTCTTGGAGCAACGACCCCCTGAAGTATCTCGCAACCTCTTCAAGTTCAGGCTCGCCGTCGAGCTTGCCTAGATTCGGCTTGAGCTGGCCTGAGAGGATCTTCATCGCCGTCGTCTTCCCGATCCCGTTCTTCCCGATTAAGCCTATGACCGCTCCAGACTCGATATACGGCAGCCTATACAGTCTAAAGGCGTTCACCCCATATTGGTGGATTAGATCTTTTTCAAGCTCATGGGGTAGGTTGACTATGGTTATGGCCTTGAACGGGCACTTCGATGCACAGATCCCGCAACCCACGCAGAGCGCCTCGATTATTATCGGGTAGCCGTCCCCACCCATCTTAATGGCCTCGATACCGCTCCTAACCCTTGGACAGAATCTTATGCATGGCTGACCACATTTACGTGAGTCGCATCTATCTCGGTCGAGGACGGCTACCCTTAGAGGCATTAGAGGCCACCTTTTCTCAAGTTTATCCGCTTGACTTGGCCTTCTCTATGTTCTCCGTTATCAGCCTCTTCGCCTCATCAACTATCTCCCTAAGCCTCTCCTCGGTCTTCGCCTCGGCAGTCATCTTTATCTGAGGCATCGTGTTCGATGGCCTAACCAAGACCCATCCATCATCGAAATACGCCTTCACCCCATCTATCCTACTCACCTTCACGCCCAGCGACTCATAGTGTCTCGCTATCTGCTCAACCACCCTCGCCTTAAGCTCGTCTGGGCAGGTGAACGTGGTTATCGGGATTGAGGGATAATGCGGTATCTCATCGACAAGCTCGGATAATCTCTTCCCCCTCTTGACAACGATCTCAGCCATCTTGAGGACTGCGTAGCATGCGTCGTCGAATCCCCATAGCTCTGGGAAGTAGAAGTGGTCGCTCTTCTCCCCGCCCATCACGGCCTTAAGCTCCCTCACGGCGTTTAAGAGGAATGCTCTGCCAACCCTCATCTCAACAGGCTCACATCCCTTCTCAACTATTATCTCCCTTAGGGCTGAGCTACTCGAGACATCGAAGATGACCTTACCCTTCTTTTCCAGATGTTTCACGAAGATCGCTAAGGCTATATCTCCTGAAATGATCCTACCCCTATCATCCACGAACACAACCCTATCCCCATCGCCATCGAACCCTGCTCCAAAATCTAATCCCTCCCTAGTCACAAACTCTTGGAGATCCTTGAGCGTATCCTCTCTAGGCTCTGGTAGATGGCCTGGAAACCTCCCATCGGGGACATCGTTCAACGCTTCGACCTCCAATCCAACCTTCTCGGCGATCTTCGGGAACGGTATCGCCGTAGCTCCATTCGAGTAGTCTACCGCTATCCTAAGCGGCCTCTCAAGCTTAACCTTTGATGCTATGAACTCAACGTATGATTCCAGTATGTCGACCTTCTCTATCCTCCCCCTCCTCTCACCCCTTCTAAACCTACCCTCTAAGACCATGTCTCTAAGCTCCTCCATCCCGGCTCCAGCCGAGAGGGTCTCACCACCCCTCTTGATCAGCTTAAACCCATTCCATTCAGGTGGGTTATGGCTTGCCGTGACCTGGATACCTCCATCAGCATCTAGATGAACCACCGCATAGTAGCTCATCGGAGTAGATACGAGACCTATGTCCACGACATCGCATCCAGCCTCGGCCAAGCCCTCCGCCGCCGCCGACGCAAGCGCCTCGCCACTCAACCTCACATCCCTCCCAACCACAACCTTCCCCCTATTCCCAAGCATGGTTCCATAAGCTAGTCCTACGGCCTTGGCAAGATCCTCGTTCAAATCCACTCCATAGACTCCTCTAATGTCGTAGGCTCTGAAGATCTCAGGCTTAAACTTACTCATCTCCAAGGAACTTGATCGGCCTGTGAATTTAACTATATTGGAGTTCGCTCTAGGTAATACCTGGAGAGCGTCGCGTAGAAGGCTTGGGAAAAGCCTAAATTAGCAGAAATAACCCAATATTCCTAGTGAGATTGGAATGCCACGCGGCCGAATAGTTGTTGAGTCAAAGGTTAGGGAGTTGCTGCCTAAGGGGATGAGGCTTGCATCCGACGCGCTCGATGGACTCGATGCGGTTGTTAGGGAGATCGTTAGGAAGGCTGTTCAAAGATGTCAGGCGAACGGTAGGAAGACGATAATCAAGGAGGACTTCTAACCCTCCCCCTATTTCTAATGAAGAGTCCGGCATAGATTAGTGGATATTAGAAAAATATGATTATGTTATGTTTCGTTTTCGGCTTAGTCAACTTTCTTGAATCTCGACTCAAGCTTCGCCAAGATCTTTGGAAGGGTTGTGTATTCGAGTTCAGCCGGCTCAAGCCTCGCGGGCATTATCTCTCCCATCGTCCTCATGTAGACGGCTATCTGAGAGGCTAGGTTCCTGCTATAATCCCAGAATGGGTCGTCGAATAGGTCGGCGGGCTCCGTCCCATCAACGCCAACAAGCTCACCATTAGATACCTGCCAGCCCATCGCGATAACCCTTGGAGGCCCGTCGAAGTAGGTCACTATCGGATGCTTCCTAAAGCTCACGGGCATCAGCGGCCCATTATGGCTCCCCCTCATCCACCCAGCGACTAGATGCGGAACTGCGAAGGCCGCTAAGACCTCTCCAACCGCTGGGAGCCCGTGCTGAGCCCTAACGATCAAGACTGGATCATCCTTTCCGACATATTTTCCAGCGATGAATGATAGTCTGCTGGTCGAGGCAGCCGCCGCTGGAAGCATGTCTCTAGCCCTATAGACCTTCGAGATCGCGTATCTCCCAGGGGTTCCGAGCAGTCCGAGGATGTCATAGCTCTCCTCAGGAGCCTTAAGCCTGACGACCTTACCCTCCTTCAAGTCCATGACCTCGAAGATGAATCCATCGTGGAGGGATGGATCTATCACGAGCCCAGCTGTGTTGAATGGGTCTGCGAAGATCTTATAGAGCGGTAGGTTCCACGCACCAGGCTCGGTCTTATCCGCCGCGAAGACTATGACTGGATCGGATTTCCTCTCCTCGAATTCTAGTTCGGCCACTCCTGGCCCCATCCCCCTCACGTTTCCGCTGAAGGCCTCCTTCAATAGATCCTGTCCAGCTCCATAGAGTTTCAGAGGCTTTGAGACCTTCTCGGTTATCTCCTTGAATGTATCCCAAGCCAATTTATGGATCTCAGGATTATTCTCTCCCTTATGATGGGTCATGACCAAACCGATGTCGTCTCCGACATGGTAGACGTAGAAGCTCTTTATCAGCCCAGACTCCTTGGCCTCAGCGAGCTTCTCCCTCGCATAGTCGAGCATCTTCTTATGGGGGCGGTGGTGGCCGGCGACAGATCCGACATCGGCCTTAATCACGCTCAACGTGGTCTTAACCAAACGCGATCACCGAGATTATTCAGCTCAGCCTCTATATATGCATATCGAAGATTTTTATACAAGCTCTCTCAGCCCACATAAACATTATTCGATTAAGGTTAATTAGATCCAGTGAGAGCTCCCCTAATCAGGGAGGAGAGCTATGGCTGAGTCTAGGAGCGGAGTTGGAGTTCCGGCGAGGGCTAGGCCATCGCTCTTAAAGCTTAGGCTCTCGATGATCGGCGTCTGGGCCGCTATAACCGGTCTCGCAACCTTGATCCTGACCGCGATCCTCCTCTATCTGGGGATGCCGATCTATGGGATCTATGGGATACTTGGATTCGTCGTGGTCTTCCACATCTTTCAATGGCTTATAGGCCCATACATAATCAACGCTATCTACCATGTTAGAGAGGTTAGATCTCACGAGTATCCATGGCTCCATAGGATTGTCGAGAAGCTATCTAGGAGGAGCGGATTGGACAAGCCTCCCAAGCTCATGATCGCCGAGATAGACATCCCGAACGCATTCGCCTATGGAAGCCCATTAACCGGAAACATGGTGGCGGTCACGAGGGGATTGTTGAACACCCTTGATGAGGATGAGGTCGAGGCGGTGCTGGGCCATGAGATAGGCCATCTAAAGCATAAGGATGTGATCGTGATGATGATGGTTAGCTTAATCCCAGCCATAATCTACTACATCGGATACAGTCTCTACATCTCTGGATGGTTTGGAGGATATGGCGAGGAGAGAGAGGGTGAGGGGGCGGGACTCATCCTCCTAATCGGAATCCTCCTAATGGTCATCAGCTACATCTTTAACCTCTTCGTCTTCTACATGAGCAGGCTTAGAGAATATTATGCGGACTCGCATTCAGCGATGGTCGCGGAGAATGGTGCGAGGAATCTTCAGAGAGGCTTGGTGAAGATAATGATGGCCACGGGCAGGCTTAGAAGATACTTGAGAGGAAGATCATATAGTCAGTTGAAGATGTTCTTCATAGCAGATCCAGACATGAGGTTGAAGAGGTTCAGGGGTAACGTGGATGAGCTCATCGAGGAGGTTAAGCGGGAGAAGCCCAGCATCCTCGTCGAGCTCTTCAGCACGCATCCACACCCAGCGAAGAGGCTTAGATTCCTAGATCAATTCATCGCCTAACCATCTTGGGAAGAAGCTTCCTAACTCCCTCAACGAGCCAAACTCCTAAAACCGCTTGAGCCACGAGTTCTCCGGGGAGCACTCCAAGATAGCCGAGGAATAGGATGTCCTTAACCGTGAACTTTGGGAGGATTATGATCGGGAGATAGGTTCCAACTATGATGGTGACTATGAGGGAGGATGTCAGGGAGGCGGCGACCAACCTAACGCGGCTATACCTCCTAGTCAAGGCCATGACAACGTATCCGGAGATGAGGTTCGCGAGACTCCCGAAGGCGACATCTATTATATTCGGCGGATAACCTACCGGAAAACAGTTTGCGATAATACATCCTAGGAAGACTCCCCAAGCCGCTGCCTCGCCGAAAACGGCGGACAACATTATCAGGGAATCCGAGAACCTCACCTGGAATGGTAAGAAGCTTATGGGGGCGAGGATCCAAGTCAATGCGAAGTAGGTTGAGGCTATCAGGACGACCTCGGCGACGATCGTCAAACTCGCTCGATTCATAAGCTCCGGCGATTCTCGAAGACCTTAACTTATAGACATTCACCTGGTTTTCAGCTTTGACAGCTCCTCAAGCCTTGAAACCTTTAAGGCTAAGATGGCGACCAACGCCTTCAGATCATAACCATCCCCACGTCTTAGAAATTCCGGAAGCTCCTCGGCTATGAACCCTATCTCCATTCCTCCCCTACCCTCGACTCGCTCATAGATCTTAGGCGATGGAAGTCTAATCTCCAGCATGCTTGGATCTAGATCTCGGACACCCTCCTTAAACTTGCTTAGAGATGGGATGGTGATGTTAGCCGTAACCACCTCATTCAGATAATTTTCATCATCTCCAACCCTCAAGATATTCGGCTCTACCGGCTTCAAAACTCCATCAGAAGTCAATTGAGCTATGAATTCTTGGCTTGGTGCAAGCTCGATCCTATCCCCATTCTCGTCGCTCACTTTCCTTATTCCGAGGCTTCATCCTCGATCTCCGCTATCTTCCGCTTAAGCGAGTCATTCTCGGCTTGAAGCGATGAAACTTGGTCTTTCAAGCTCTGGTTCTCGGATTCCAGATCTGAAACCCTCTGCTTTAATTGCTCGTTTTCTCGTTTGAGCTTGACGTTTTCATCCTCTAGAGCCTTGAATCGCCTCTTTATCCTCTCGGCGACCTCCATCGGCAATCCGGTCTCCCCATCTATCCAAGGCATGATTACTCGACCCCTATGAAGTCGAATGTGATCTTTCCATCTAGGATCTCGACCTTTCTAACCGGTATCCTGAACCCCTCAGGCGCTATGAACTCGTCTCCGGCGTTCTGGAAATATAATGCTCCGACTGCCCGATCATTTATGATCGCTAATGATTCGTTTTCCTCAGCCCTTGCCTTGAGCAGGTATAGCTCCGTGAATCCGAGGTCTCTCGGCGTGATCTCCGGGTTGTCGAATAGTGCCTGATACTGGGTATATGCTCCCGACGCGAGTCCCTCTCCAGCCCCCCAGATCTCCCAGCTTATCTGAGACAGTTCTCCGGGATCACGGTTTCTCTCATCCTCTCCGCTCAAAACGGTTATCATCGTCTGAGTCGATGCGGAAGAGGTTATGATTGGAGCGGTCAAGGTATAGTCATCGAATCCGCAGAACTCCATGCTTGAGGATGTCTGCGCCTTTATCTTCAATGCGAGAATTGGCTTAGCGGCATTAGGTAGATTCGATAATAAGCTCCTTGTGCCATAGTAAATCTTCTGATATTGGACTCCATCGAGCTTGAAGGAGAGGTTCTGGCCATCGACTATGTTCCAGGTCTCGCCCGAGTCTTCTGATTTCGACATGGCGTTTTCGGGTGAGAGCGACTCAGACCCGGAATGTATGATGTAGTGATTCGACTCGTCTCCGCCGATCATGTAGATTACGAGGGAATATCTCTCATCGGGTCTCAACGCTATCGGATTGTCCAAGGATTTACTCACCCATCCATCGCTTGTGCCGAATGACGCCGGATCTATCTCTAGCGAGAGGAGTTTTTCATCGGAGGGGATATATGCGTCTATTAGCGATGTGAACCGAATCCTAAGGTCTCCCCTCGACACCCAGCTTCCATCGGGTATGTCTTTTTTCCATCCCTCTCCCTTATCCCAGACATCCGAATCCTGATAATAGTATCGATAGTAGCCGCTCTGTCCCTCAATCTCCTTGAGCTTGAGGCAGAAGGCGTATCTCTCCCCGGGCTGGATCTCAAGGGGCGGATCTATGTCGAAGGGCACCCATGCGGGGGAGGTTGGGATCTCGGTATATGGCTTCGTGTCCGTGTAGAAGACGTTGGTTCCCGGCGTCCCATCCGGGTTCACATCTCTTATCTCGAACACGACGTCCTCGACGGTTCCATATCTCTTGAAATAGACCTCGACCTTGATGACCTTGACCCTCCGCGTCGGCGAATAGGTCTCGGCTATCCAGAATCCTCCGCCATCCGGAGTCGTCTCATACGTATTATTCGATTCGTTTCCCTCGACCGCCTGCTTGGAGTATTCCTTGAAGATGGTCTTCCTAAGCTCGACTATTAGAGGATTCGAGGGGCTGCCATTCTTCCTCCCATAGAGCTGGATGGCGGATAACTTGATGGCATTTTCTCCGGTCTTAAAAACTTGAGCTATCTGATTGGAGCCGTAAACTTGATTCTCGGTTCCCGTATTCTCGTTCGAGATCTGGGTCGAGGGAGTGGTATCGACGCTCCAAGTCTTGGAGGTCTTATCGGCTTTTTGTTCCCCTTCCAAGGGGATGGCTTTACCGTAAGGCCACCTGACCGGCTCTCCCTCAAGCTCGGTATAAATTACTTGGCTCATCCACCCTCCCTCCAAACGAACTTAGCCAACTTAACTCTAAGGGATTCTAAATCTGGAGATGATCTAGTAAGCGTGAACTTGAGCTTAAGCTGTTGGGGGAGATCGTGGTGAGGATCATCAGGGGCGAGCCATACTGCGACCACTGCAAATCATTCACATGCGGCCACGCGAGATATGTCAAGAAGCTTTATTCGAGGAAGAGGAGGGAGATCTTGATGGAGGAGGCAGATCTAGGAGACTGAACTCATCTTCATCCATACAATCTCCTCTCAAGGTTCAGCAACCTCTTTAATGCGAGCTTCTTCTCCTCTCGCTCGACCTCGGCGGCCTCTAAGATCTGTCTCATAAACGCTATCGCCCTATCATAGGTTCTCCTAGAGACAGGGTATGGGACTCCATCCTTCCCACCCACCGCGAAGCTAAACTTCAATGGATCTCTCCAATCTATTCTCGCCCCATAGATAAGCGCGGAGATCAGGGCGAGAGCCCTTATGGTCGATGGCCCAAGCCCCTTAACCTCTATGAGCTCCTCATAGTCTCTTGGCCTCCAATCATACGCTCTCCTAACCGCACTCCAGTTAATTCGCTTAGGCATGTTTAGGTGCTTTGGGATGCTTATCCTCTCCTCCACATTCTTCTCGATCCAAGCCGTTAGGGTCTCCTGCTTATTGATGGCAAGGTTCACGAGCCTGATGAGCTTTGAGGGGTTCTCAGAGACTAGGTCGACCGATGTCTTCCTCGCCTCCTCGCTCTCCCTAGAGACCATGTTTAGGACGAGCTTCTCGGATCTCGATCCAGCTATCCCTGAATGCGGTTCGACGACGAAGCTTTCGACATCCTCTCCGATCCAATGATATCTCCTAGCATATCTGAGCTCGGGGTTCATGCCCTGTTGGATCACCGTCCATTCCCCATCCTCCGTGAAGATTATGATGTGATGGTAGATTTGGTATCCGTCTTGGAGGACCGCGTTATCGACCTTTGCCGTCAGCCTGCTCGCCCTAATCAACTCATTCACGACGCTATCGCTTAAATCGAGTTCTGAGATCTTCTCAGGGATCTTTCTACCCAGCCCTCCCTTACCTCCAATCGCCATAACCCCATGGCTATCTAGGCTCAAGGCTTCTCTCAAGGCTCCGGTCACGACCGTGGTCAAGCCGCTTGAATGCCAGTCGAATCCGAGCACGCATCCTAGGGATTGGAACCAGTATGGGTCTCCAAGCCTTCTCAATAGCTCTCTCTTCCCATGATCCTCCACGATCACCTTGACTATGGCTGAGGCCATCGTCTTCATCCTCTCCATAAGCCATGGTGGAACATGGCCTCCATGAAGCGGTAGATCCGCCGTTCCTGAGATCTTCACCGATCTCCTCAACGAGCTCCCGTAAGATTAAGGTTTCGCTAGGAGTGCTTGACCTCAACCACCGCCTCAGCGAGCTCAGCCGGCGCCCTCCTACTACGCCAGATCACATATACTAGGATCGATGCCAAGGCCACGGCTAAGAGCGCTGTGAGCATGGGCTGGGTCTTCCTCAAGACAATTATCGCGGGCGCGAAGAGCATGCTCGCCAAGTTTATCACCTTTATCAATGGGTTCAGGGCTGGGCCCGCTGTATCCTTTAATGGGTCTCCAACCGTGTCTCCGATGACCGCCGACTTATGCTGCTCAGATCCCTTACCCCCATAGTATCCATCCTCGATCTTCTTCTTCGCATTATCCCATGCTGCGCCGCTGTTCGCCATGAAGACCGCGAGGAGCTGGCCAGTTAGGATTGCTCCGGCCAAGAAGGCTCCTAGCGCGAACTCTCCTAGGAGAAATCCGACCAGCAGCGGGGTGAGTATGCCTATGAGGGCTAGGGAGACGAGCTCTCGTTGAGCGGTGTAGGTCGCGATCTCCACAACCCTACCATAATCAGGTCTTGCAGTCCCCTCCATGACTCCGGGCTTCCTAAACTCTTCCCTAACGATCTCGATTATCTTTGAAGCCCCTCTCCTAACAGCCCTTATCGCTATCGAGCTGAATAGGAATGGGACCGCTCCTCCAACCAATAATCCGGTGAATATTATGGGCTCGGCTATATTCAGCTCCAAGAACTTCTCCCCCATTCTCACGCCGATCGTCTCAGCATAGGATGCGAAGAGGGCGATCGCGGCGAGGACCGCCGAGGCTATCGCTATCGCCTTCGTCACAGCCTTCGTGGTGTTTCCAGCCTCGTCTAGGGCTGCAAGCGCTTTCTTCGTCTCTGGATCTGCTTGAGAAAGCTCCGCGATTCCACCCGCGTTATCGACTATGGGGCCGAAGCTATCCATCGCTAGATTGTTCCCAGTTAGGGTGAGCATTCCTATGCCGGCTAGGGCGACGCCATACATCGCGAAGATTATCCCAGATCCGGCGAAGATGAGCACCGAGACCATTATCGTGGCCGCTATTATCGTGAGCGTCCAAGTGGTGCTCTCAAAGCCTAGGGATAATCCGCTTAAGAGGAGGGTTGCGGCACCAGTTCTAGAGGATCTCGCTATCTCGTCTACGGGGCTCTTATAGGGACTTGTGAAATAGTCTGCGAGCTTATTGAAGCTTATCGCCAGCAACACTCCGACCATTACGGCGACGAATACTCTTAGATCCTTGACATAGAAGTGTGCTAAGACGAATGTGCTCAGGATCGTGATGGCCGCGGATAGGTCATAGGATAGATCCATGGCCTTGAAGGCGTTTCTCTTAACCCATCTCCTCGGCCAGAGCGGGACCATATATGTCCCTATGATCGTGCTTATAACCCCTATCGCCC
>CAYVHW010000005.1:0-28545 GCA_964451435.1 uncultured Nitrososphaeria archaeon
TATGCTGCTCACGGGTTCTTGTAATGCATTCAAAACTAATAAGTATTACAATCCCTTTTCCGATTCCTCAGTAGACCGGGGTTACGGCTAGGACTCCATTCCATATTATAGTTATACGCGGTGTTACCCCTTCTCCACCGTTTTATCCAAGCAGCATATTGAAGTTATCAATGGAGCATTAACTCAAGCTCTCCAAGGGACTTCATGAGCGCCATTATCTTTGGGATGGACTCCTAACTCGGACATCGAGACTTAATAATGAGATTTTAACGCTAATGAACGATCTAATCTTTGAAAAACGAATAAATATGGTAAGGAAGTCCATAGCTTGAACATGGTTGAGGAAGAGAGAGTGGTCATCGATGAAAAGATCTTGGGAGGGAAGCCTGTAATAAGGGGGACGAGGATCCCGGTTTACCTCATAGTCGAGCTGGTCGCTAATGGATTGAGCATAAAGGATATTTTAAAGGAGTATCCTGAATTGAGCGAGGAGGACGTTAAGGCCGCTTTAAGATACGCAGCTTCTCTGCTAAAGAGGGAAACATACTATGAAATTTCTTCTAGATGATAACGTTCCCTACTCCCTCAAAATCTTCTTAACGGGTAAGAATATAGAATGCATGAAAACCTTTGAGGTAAGTTTGAAGGGCAGAGACGATGAGGAAATAATAAGATACGCTATTTCAAATGAGTATAAGATAATTACTTTGGATCTTGATTTCGGGTTCGTCTTTTCCAAATATCCGAAAGCCACGATCATTATAGTAAGACCAGGGACCTTATTGCCGGAGAAGATAGTCGAAATAGTTGATAAGTGGTTGGATAAGATAATGATCGAGGAAGGATTGATCATATTGACGGAAAACAAGATAAGAATCAGAAAATTGGAATGAAATTTACTAGGGCTTCGATATTTTCATAGCAGGCTCACAATCACAATTCGAAGTTAAGTTATGAATTTTATCTCATCTTTCCAATTCCTTAGTAGACCGGGTTATGGCTGGGACTCCCTCCAGGCCGAGAGGATGTCTTTTCGGACTGAGGCGGGTTCGACGACCTTATCGATGACTGAGATCACGGGGCTTCTAACCTTTATCGCATGGCCCTTGAATATTGCATGGCCTCTTGGGAGCATCCTAGCTGCGTCGGCAACCTGCCCCATTATCCCTTTAAGCCTCTCAAGGTCTATGTCCTCGACCCTGAAGGCGAAGATGTTTTGACCCATCTGGGTTGAGACGACCTTATCCACCTCACTAAGCCTCTGGGTGGCGACTAGCAATGGAACCCTATTCCTAGGCCCAGTCGTGGCCAAGAGCTTCATCACCGGGAGCATGGCCTCGTAGGCCTCTCTAGATGCTGGAGCCTCATGGGGAACCTGTGGGGCGAAGTTGTGGACCTCATCTATGAATATCGCTACCCCGAATCTCGGATTGGCCCTCGCCTCATGGTAGCATACGTCTAGGGCGTCTCTAGTCGAGAAGATTATCTCATCCCATCCCTCAACGTTTGAGAAGTCTAGGTGGACTAGGGAGTTCCTCGAAACCAGTTCGACTAGGTCTATCGCCTTCCCCGCCTCGACTCCGCCGAATAGGGTCTCAGCCTTCTCCTCAAGCGACTCCCTGATATCCGAGGATTCTATCTCTGAGATTATGTTCAAGTAGGTCTCCCTATCCCAGGTTACGGTCTCATTCCTCTCCTGCCTCCTCATCAGGATCGCGTATAATGCTCTCGCCTCCCTAGACTGGGGGGATAGTCCGAGCATCTTCCTAACCTTGTCATAGAATTCTCTCGGAGCCATCCTCACCTCCCTAGCCACCCTGAACGGCGCCTCGACCCTCGCATATCCGCCCTTCCTCTTAGCGGCCTCGGCCAGATCTGGAACATTGAATTCTCCATCCCAATCCACTACGAGGAGGTGGACTGGCTGATCCCTCGGGGTCTGGGTCAATAATCCCATGAGGATTGTTAGGAGGAGGGTAGTCTTACCCGTTCCAACCCCGCCGCAGTCCAATAACCCCTGTCTAAGCAAGGTTCTCAGCCCAAGCCTCAATGGAGTGTCTGTCGGATAGATGGTTCCAACCCTTATGCTGAGTTCTGGTGGAGATAGGAATTGTTCGAGCTCTTTTGGGGTCGGCCTATAGACATTGATGAGTGGGGGTATTGGGAATAGGTGGGGCTGGATCTGGCCATCCTCCTCGTATCCGACTTGCTGGCATAGCGCCTTCCAAGTCTCCCTCTCCACATCCCTCTTCGCCAAGCCATCTCTAACGAGCTTATCGTCATAGCTTGAGGTCGGCCTTCTAATCGGGTTCGACTCGACTTGTAGGAATATCTTTCTCCCATCGACCTCGACGTATAGATATTCGCCCTTATACACCCGCTCTCCCTTGAATAGGGTTATCTCGACCCTATCGTTCAGGTATTCTCCGCTCGTGCTCAATACCCTTCCTATAGGCTTCATACGTAGAACTCACCCCACCTCGCCATCACGCTCCCCCAAGCTCTCTCAGGAAATCTAGATATTATGGATTCCAGAGCCTCCGCGTATAGGTCTCTGATGAGCCTCTTAGATAGCTTCACCTCCTCATCCGCCATCATCACCATCGCTGGAACTCCTCTCACGGGATCGCATGTCGAGAGTATGTAGGAGAGGACGCTCTCCGCCGTTTCATCAGATATGTAGCTTGGAAAATCAACCCTGAACGGCAATATCCTCCTATCGCTTATCGTCTTGAGATAGGTGTATCTGAATGTGAGCCTCACCCTACGAGCATAATGATCTCTCGGAGGCCATGGATAGCATTCCCCTGCGGATAGGACGGCTGAGAGTATCGTCGAGTCCCTAAATTTAGATCTCAAGTTAAGCTCCATTGAGATAAATCTCTGCTGGGGTCTCTTGACGAACCCCGCTAAGACCACACTCTTTTCTTCACATCTATTCACAAGCCTTCTCACGGCTTCAAGGTATTCTCCTCTAAATCTTGGGATAGGGATCAGCGGTCCGTCGACGATCAATAGATCGACATCATCCACGGCCCTCGCTGCGATCCTCATCAACATCGTCTCCCTCGCATTATCCACCTTCGCCATGAAATCCTCATCACTTTCATCCATGCCTTGTTCGAGTATTATGGGATCGGCTAATCCCCTCTCAAACCTCGATCCATCGAGCTTCACATACAGGGCTGCTAGGATCGCCATCATCGTATCTCCGAGGGTTATCGTGGAGCTTCCAGCGTCGGCTGCCGCGATCTTATCGAATCTCCAGCGATCTCCAACCGCTCTGCCTTGAATCGATTCCACTATCTTTGAGAGAGATTTGCTGAATTCTGAGGCCTTCTCGGAGAGTTTTCTCTCAAGTTTCTCCCTAATCCTCTTGACGAGCTCTGGATAGGTTTTGATCTCCTCCTCAAGCTCCCTCAACTCCTCCAAGGATCGAGTCACCCATGAACAATATCCAGCTAATGGGATTAATTGTTTGAGGAGGTGGCTGAAAATGGAGGCGTATTATTTCAGGGTTATGCTCTTGCTTACATGGGGCAATATTACCTCACATCTTATATCCCCAACCCTCTTAAGCCTCTGGAACTCGTATGGCCTCTCGGTATGTATTGGGATGACCACCCTCGGATCAACCTCCTCGATCATCCTTAGAATGCTCTCCCTATCGGCGTGGCCTGAAGAGTGCGCCATCCTCATGTCGAGTCTGAGGAGGTCTACCCACTCCAAGAACTTCCCCCAGCTTATCTCCTGCTCCTCATCGTGAGGCTCGCTGGTTGAGACTATCAGCCTTGATCCCGGCTCGGGTCTGATTTGGGCGAGCTCTAGAACATAGTCTAGGCTGTTCGCGATCAAGATGTATTTTCCTTGGTCTTTCGAGATCTCCTCAGCCTTCCTCAACACTCCATCCCTCCTACCATCCAATCTACTCTCGTAAACCTCTCTCATCCATCTCCGATAATGGCGTGGGCTTAGGTCGTAGCCTCCACCCCGCAGAGATCTCCTCTCAAAATAGATACACGCATCTTTCAAGCTTGGTAGAGCTATCTTAGTCTTCGCCTCCATTAGCTTGTCTATTAGGTAGGCTAGCCTAGGAGATAATATTGGAATCCTCTCAAGCCTCCTAGCTATCTCGATTATACCCCTAACCCTGTCGAGATCTGTTGACGAGACCATCACGCATGCGAATTTCTCCGGCTTCTCCGCGATATATTCCTCGATCATCTTGAAGACGTTTTCCTCGGAGATGTTCGTCGAGGTATCTATCCTCGTCCCCTCGATTAGAAGGTAATCCACCCCGCGAACTTTCTCCAAAAATCTCTCGGTCAAATCTTTGCGAGGGCCATGGATCCTAATGTCTCCCGTATAGGCTAAAGATGCGTCTTCGACTAGGAATCCAAATGAGGCTGGAACCGAGTGATCCACGGGATATGTCTTGACGTTGAATGGGATGTTTGAGACCCGCTTCCCCTCCTCGAAGATCTCACATGTTCTCTTAATCTCCTCCCTCCCTTTCACTCTCCTATCTCTGAGCCTGAAGATCTCGCCCTCAATATCGTAGGATGATGACTCGGCCATCGCCTCGATCATGGCCTTCATTGAGTTGCTGACGGCGACGGAGATCTCATCTGAGAGAAATCCCACTGCGCCATAGTGATCCATGTGGGCGTGAGAGATTAGGGAGGCTTGCATGCTTAGCCGGGGCTGATCGGCCAACATCTCCTTAACCCTCTCATCGAGTTCGATTAGATCTGGGCGGTAGATTCCCTTAATCCTCGGCAGGATCTCGGAGTATAGGTGGTAGAACATCTTATTCGCTATCGCGAGAACCCTATAGCTGACCTCATACGCCCTCCTCCTCTTCATATTCACTCCGAAGTCTAGGAATATTCCTTGATCATCCTTGGTTAGGGCTATCTTGTTTCCACCTATGCTATCCGCTCCATCCAATATCCAGAGATTAAAGCTCTGCATCCGCAACTAGGCTTCTATGAGGGTTTATAATATTTTCAGAGGTTGCTGAAAATTACCGCGATGCAGAGTCGCGGATCATTCTTCAATTCCTATCTTCTTCTCATAGATGTATATTCCATCCAAGAATTTCCTCAAGTCCTTCTGCTTGATCTTTGTGGCGAGTTCTAGGTTTGCGGCGGTCTGTCCAACGGCCTGCCTATCTATTCCCGTGACTATTACGTCCTCCCCCTTCACGATTACCTTTGTCTTCGGCCCAACTATCTTTGCATATCTCGGCCACCTCTCACCTATGAAGTTCTCGATTATGACCGTGTCCCCTTGAACCTTCACGCTCATCGGGAAGTGCGAGGCTACAATCTTAAGCTTGTAGGTAAATCCCTTCGTCACACCGATTATCATATTTCTTATCATGGACTTGGCTGTTCCCATCATGGACTTAGCCATCTTCCCCTTACCCCTAAACCTTATCACGATATCTCCACCGTCCAATTCGAGCTTCACGCCCATGTGGGTCAAGTCTTGTTCGAGTTCTCCAAGCCTCCCCCTAACCCTTATCTTTGCGGGAGGGGTTACCGAGACCTCAACCTCATCTGGAACCTCAATCCTCTCAACGATCTCCGGTAACGGCATCCCCGAGATCACCCCACTAGTAGACGTATCCAAGGAGCTTTCCACCTATTCCGAGCTTCTTCGCCTCGTGGTGGGACATCACGCCCTTACTCGTGCTCACCACGAGGATTCCGATATCCTTGCTTGGGAGGTATATTCTCTCCCACTTCTCAAACTCATCCTTCTTCACGCTATATCTCGGCCTAATCGGCGCAGACTTATTTATCCTCCCTAGGAGCTGGATCCTGAACTTCCCACCCCTCCCATCCTCGATATACTCGAAGGCGCCGATATACCCATTCTTTTGGAGAACCTTTAGGATGGCTGCTAGGAGCTTTGAGGCTGGGTAGATGCACTCCCTATTCCTAGCTAGCTCGTTGTTGTAGAGGGTCGTGAACAGCCCTGAGACCAAGTCCTTACTCATCCCTCACCACACCTCTCGAAACAGCCATTATTTTAGCTTATGATCACTTTAAACCATGTTTAAAGCCTTTTTTACCCGCCCACCCTCTCCACGCGTATAGGTTTATTATTAGGATTCATCGACCGGGACCTCGACCTCAGACCCAAGAACATGCCATACGGGAGCCGTTTATCAGTCATTCCATTCTAACAACGTATTCTGGGTTTGAGGCCGTTCATTCCATCGGCCTTATGAAAGAGATATGTCGACTCACCGTGAGCCCTCAACCCGCTCACCGCAACGCGGGCACCCACCTCTATAAATCAGATCTCTTAGAAGGCAAGTCACCCCTCATTCGATTCTGAACCCGACTACGGCAATCCATCGTCCGACATACCAACTTTCCCAGCCTATTCACCCCATAATGAACTCACGACATCCTCGGATTTCCTCTCTAAAGGCTCTCCTCGGATGATGGGCAAAATATATAAGTCCTTAATGTCCCTTAATGAGGAAAACAGTAAGTGACGGCAGGTATGAATGAGTATGGGGGGAACAGGATAATAATATTTCAGCCTATGTCACCACTCTATCTCATCTTCCTCCTCTCCCTATACATATTTCTCCTACCATATCTAATCCTCACAGGAATAATCTTTAGTCGCAGTCTGGAAGTTCCACTATATCTCATCTTTATGATCTTTCTATTCTCCCTCCTCGGAAGTTACGTCAATATTCGAATTAAAGAAGTTGAATCCATCCAGCCAATTACATATTTCAGAGAGGTATACTTTTTTGGAGTGAGATGGCGCATACCAGAGATCAGATATGGTCTTAGGAAAACGATAATCGCCGTAAATGTTGGTGGCGCTTTAATTCCACTACTCTTCTCCATCTACCTTCTAATCTTCTCAGTTCCCACTCATGGAGCTCCACTCGTTTCCTACTTAAAAATTCTTGTGGCTTTTATCGTGGTGACGTTAGTCGTGCATGCATTCGCAACGCCAATAAAAGGGCTCGGCATAGCCGTACCCTCGTTCATCCCACCTTTAATCTCTGCCACCGTGGCCGCCGCCCTCTTCCCGATATACGTGAAAACGAACCCGTTCATCATCGCCTATGTAGGAGGCACACTCGGCACACTCGTCGGCGCCGACTTATTAAACTGGAAGAAGCTACCGGAGCTTGGAGCCTCGATCGCGAGCATAGGAGGTGCAGGTATATTCGACGGCGTCTATATGACGGGAATTACGGCCGTCCTCATCCTATGGCTATTATTCATTTAATTTTTCCCTTTCCCCAATTTTAACGACCACTCTACCCTGGTATAGAGGCGATTAAAATTACCTAGTTAATGGGAGTCTGGGTTCTGATCATAGAGGCGGAGCTTGATAGGCTCTATTCATAGACCTTGAATCCTAAGAGTGGGGCTATCTCATTCATACAGCGCCTGCAGATGTATAGGTTATATTTTCGGATAACCCCTACGGTCGTGCCGCATCGCCTACACCTCACCACTCCCTTCCCGAATTTCCGATCCTTCGGAGGCTTATGCTTCAATCCCTATCCTCCAACCTTGAACCCTATGTCCCTCCTTATATCCCCATCGCCAACTACTCGGTTACGATCTCCACCCCAAACTCTTCTCGGAGGAACTTCATGGCCTCCTCTCTCGTCACTCTATGCTTCGAACCCACCTTGCTCCTCGCCCGCTTCCTCCAAGCAACCCTATAGCCTGGCCTCGTTATATGGACCGATACATCCATCCCGATTATTCCAAGCTCTGGATCATACTTCGTTCCAGGTATGTCTAGATGCTCCTTTATCCCGAAGGATAGGTTTCCATGCTCGTCGAAGCTCGATGCCTTAACCCTGTTGTTCACGGCCTTCAACGCCTTCTCAAGAAACTCTCTAGCCCTCCTACCCCTCAGGGTAACTCTAACGGCTATCGGCTCACCCCTATGGATCCCAAATCCCCTAATGGTCTTCTTCGCCCTCCTTATCTGAGGCTTCTGGCCCGTGAGCATCTCAAGGATCTTCGCAGCCCTCTCAAGCCTAGGCCCACTAGTCCCAATACATGAGTTCACGACCACCTTCTCTATCTTAAGCCTCCTCATAGGGTTCTCGAGCTTTAGAGTGCTCATGGAAGCCTCACCAAGGGCTTATCGGATCCCACAACCATCAAGTAATCTAGGAGCGATGTCACCTCACCTCTATCCGTTGATAGCTTAACAAGGGGCCTCGCGGGATAGACTACATCGGTCTTAAGCTCGACGATCTTCCCATGCAACCCCTGCTTAGGACCTTTAATGAGCAAACCATACATGTTTTCTTGGAGTTTTAGATGCTCTAGGATCATCTGGCTTGGGATCGATATCTTGAGGGTGTCCTTCGTCCTATACGACATAACCTCCTCCGTGAGCTCCTTAAACCTGATATTCCTACCATCGTGGAGGGTTATCTGTAGATGGCCTCCGGAGACATGCATCTTCCTAATGATCCTACAGAGCTTGTATCCAGCCTCCTCTTCTGGGATCTCTATCAAATCCAGCCCCCTCCTATAGATCGGTATGATCCGATAATTCTCCCCGGTTTCTGGTATCGAGATGACGTCCATCAATCCTGCGGGGAATTTCGGATCCTTGACCGGTCTCCCATCGACGAATATCTTTCCAGACTTTATGATCTTCTTCGCCTCCTCAGCCCTCTCAGCATATCCCAGATAATCCCTAACTATCAAGAGTAGTGGGATGCACTCAAACTTTGGATGAGGCCCCGGCCTCGGACATACCGTGAAGACCTTCTCCTTCACATGGATCTTGAGATGCGGTGGCGCCGCGAGCCTCTTGAGATGCCCCATGACTATTCTCCACCTCCCTTACCCCTCGTTAAAGCCCTCTTCCTATATTCATCATCGAGCTTGAGCTCGGTTATCATGATATTTGAGACATGTATGGGTTTTGGAACGGTTGTTCCATCGGCCTTCTTAATCGTCACATTCTCGACCATAACCCTCTGATTCCTTCTATCGACTCCAGTCACCTTACCCTCAACCCCCTTAAACTCTCCACGCATTATCTTAACCCTATCACCGACCCTGACTGGGAAGGATCTCCTACCATACTTCTCCCTGAGCTCTGGGGAGAGGTGGGCGGACATGAGCTTGGGTAGGATGTGGAGGGGGGCGTTATAGAGGAGTCTCCGCTGCTTTCTAGGCTTCGACGACACCCTAGCCATAGAAATCGCCCTCCATGCCCAGCCCAAGACCTCCAGCTCCGCGATAAATTCCACCTCTTGTCAACCTATTTCCGAATCATTCGATATGGGTGACTATTTAAAGATGATGACCGTTGAAACTCATCGCCTCCGCCTATGGGTGGGCTCTTCAGGGGCTTCTACGATTCTCTTGATGAAATTATACCTATTTCTTAGTCTCGGGATTATCCCCTTCCTAGGTTTAGCCTCGATCTTAGGGGTTTGAGACCTAACCTTCCCGGCCTTGGTTATTGATCCGTGGCTTGGCATTCCATGGCTAGATTGAATCGTCTAAATTTAAACCTATGCTATTTCCGCCCCTCCCTCTTCTTCGCTATCACGCTAACCCTACCCGCAACCCTCCTCGCTATCTCCTTCATTATCATGCTCAGCTCGGAGTCCGGGGAATCGACCAGTAGGGGTATTCCCGTGTCCGACCGCTCTCTAATCTCTGGGGCTAGTGGAACCTCTCCGAGGAAGGGCACCTCAAGCCTCTTACAGGCTTTCTCAACCGCTCCATGCCCAAAGATGTAGGTTTTATGGCCGCAGTTTGGGCATATGAAGTAGCTCATGTTCTCAACCACTCCGATGATCTCGACTCCAAGCCTCCTAAACATGTTCAAAGCCTTAACCGCTATTTTGAGAGCCGCATCCTGAGGCGTCGTGATAATCACCACTCCAGTCAAGGGAATCGTCTGAGCGAGGGTTAGGGAGGCGTCGCCGGTGCCGGGAGGGAGATCGACGACTAGATAATCGAGCTCACCCCAATCAACTTGTGTGAGAAACTGCTTTATCGCTCCTGAGACGAGTGGGCCTCGCCAAATGACCGGCTGCTCATCGGGGAGGAAGAGGCCGAGAGACATCACCTTTATCCCGAGATGGCTCACCCCGGGAGCTATTCTATCCTCTCCAATCGATTCAGGATATTTGAGGATTCCAAGCATCCTCGGGATGGTTGGGCCATAGACGTCTGCGTCCAATAGGCCTACCTTCGCCCCAAGAGCGGCGAGGCTTGTGGCCAAGTTTACGGCGAAGGTTGATTTTCCCACGCCTCCCTTCCCACTAGCGATGGCTATGATGTTCTTCACGCCTTCAAGCATCTTCTCAAGCTTTAGAGATCGAGTGACGCGGGCCGTGACATTAAGCTTCACCCCCTTCACCCCGGGAACCGATGAAACGGCTTTCTTTACAGCCTTCTCGAGCTCGCTTCTCATCGGGCATGCGGGGGTTGTCAGCTCCAAGGTCAACGTGACATTTCCATCGTCATCCACCTTCAGATCCTTTATCATCCCTAGGCTCACGACATCGCGGTTCAGCTCTGGATCCATCACCCTCCTTAGAGCGGATAGGATCTCGGCTTCCGAGACCACATTGAGTCGCCTACAAGTCTGCTTAGATCTGTGGTATAAAAGGCTTGGTTAAACCCGCATGTCTGGTAAAGATTTGAGAAAAGAGGAGATTGCATCATCGCGTTACTTAGCGAGAAATTAATCACTCAGATCTTGACTTCTATTCTTTCAAAGATGGATTAGATTGAAGTCGATCTCTATAGCACCTTTTTCACAACTATCACTGGGTCGACTGGGGGTGAGCCTAACACCTTCTCGACTATCTCCTTGACCACCTCGGCGTTTGGGGCTTCCCAATCGCATATCCCCATGCCCTCCTCATTCACGTAGGTCCCATGGAAGGTTACATCTGGATAATCTTTTAAGACTTCTAGGAACTTCCTCCTGATCTCCTTAAGCTCTTCCTCGCTCAGCTTTGGGAGCCAACCCTTCTCGGTGAAGTGGAAGACTATTACCTTAGCCATACATCTTCTTATCTAGGATGGATTTTAAGGCTTTTGGCCAGAGGCTAATTTTTAAAAGGCTGGCTTGCTAGAGATTTTCCGATGATCAAACTCGCCTTAAGCCCCCTCGGCGTCATAGCTCTGAGGGATGATGAGCTATTGGCATATAGGCTATTCAAGGGGGATCCCGCCTCGATAGCCTCGAAGTTCTCGAAGGCTTCAAGCGGAGAGCTCGTGGATGAGGTTAAGGACTTGATGGATGAGGCCACAGTTGGAGATGTTGAGGAGGTTTTGGTCGAGCCTCCAACCCTGATCCCAGCCCTCTCCAAAAGCTATCGAGGGGTGAGGTTTAGGGAGCTTGAGGAGCCGATAAACATCGAGGAAGTCTTCGTCAAAAATGGCTTGGTGAAAGACTTAGAGGAGTATAGGAGGAGGGTTAAGGAGGTGATGGACTCGCTACTCGTGACCGAGCTGAAGGAAGCGGTTGCGCGGAGAGATGTGATGATCGTCCACGCAGTCCACGTCTTAGAAGACTTGGATAAACAGATAAACATGTTCTACACGAGGTGTAGGGAGTGGTATGGCCTGCACTTTCCCGAACTCGCAGACCTAACGGATGAGCCTGAAGAGTATATGCGGATAGTTGCCGAACTCGGCTCTAGGAAAAACTATACGATCGAGGGGCTTAAGAAGATCTTGGGAAGCGCGAGGAAAGCCAGGGACGTCCTCGAAAAGGCTGAGACATCTATTGGAGCTGAGATGAGCCCAGAGGATGAGGAGAGGGTTAAGGATGTTGCGAGAGAAGGGCTTAGGCTGATCAAGTTGAAGAGGGAGCAGGAGAACTATATCAAGGAACTCATGTCGGTTGAGGCCCCAAATCTCTCAGCGATCGCGGGCCCGATTCTGGGGGCAAAGCTCATCTCCCTAGCCGGCGGGCTAGAGAAGCTCGCGAGGCTCCCAGCGAGCACGATCCAAGTCCTTGGAGCCGAGAAGGCCCTATTCAGATTCTTCAGAACAGGTAGAGGCGCTCCAAAACATGGGATAATCTTCCAGCACCCATATGTTCATGGATCTCCGAGATGGCAGAGGGGGAAGATAGCCAGATTGTTGGCGGCGAAGATAGCTATAGCCGCTAGAATAGACTACTTCTCAAGGGAGGATAGGAGCTCTGAGCTCAGGAAGGCGCTTGAGGAGAGGTATGCTGAGATTAAGCAAAAGTATGCTCAGCCTCCAGCGAGGAAGCCTAGGAAGAAGCGTGGTAAGCGTAGGTCGAGGAGACGTAAATGAATATAGATTGGCTCAACAGGCTTATCAATGGTGGGAATGGTCGAGGTTAAGCCTCATGAGAAGTTTGAGGGAGTCTATTGGATAATCGACACGGAGAAGATTCTAGCGACGAAGAATCTCGCCCCAGGAGTTCAGGTCTATGGCGAGAGACTGTTTAGGGTTGGTGGAGTCGAGTATAGGGCTTGGATACCCTATAGGAGTAAGCTCGCGGCCGCCATCCTGAAGGGCATCAAGGAGATATTCATAAGACCTGGTTCAAAGGTCCTCTATCTTGGAACCGCCACGGGGACAACGTCAAGCCATGTATCAGACATAATCGGAGAATCTGGGATACTGTATGGGGTTGAGTTCGCCTCAAGGGTCATGATCCAGTTTAAGCGGAATGTCGCCGATAGGAGGCCGAATGTGATTCCGATATTCGCGGATGCGAGGAAGCCCTCAACCTATGCTGGAATCGTTGGAGAGGTCGATATAATCTATTGCGATGTCGCTCAGCCCGAGCAGGCGAAGCTCTTCTCAGACAACGCTAGATTAATGTTAAGGAGCAAAGGCCATGGATTGATCGCGGTCAAGGCTAGGAGCATAGATAGCGTCGAGGAGCCTGAGGCCGTCTATAGGAGAGAGATCGAGATTCTGGAGAAAAATGGATTGAAACCGTTGGAGGTGGTCGATCTCGAACCATATGAGAGAGATCACGTAATGGTGGTCGTCGAGTATCGATGAGGCTGGAGACCCTATAACGCCCTTCTAGAATCTCTCTTCATCGCATGCCCTCTGAATGTTTCATGTCAAAATGATATTATGAAAGAAAACATATTCTCTCGATGGCCTCAGCTTTAACCTACTTGAAATGCTTAGCCATCTCATCATTCTCCGGCATTCGGAGTATTGCATCTATCACCTGATTCACCTGGCTTATCGAGTTTGTCCTCCGATCAACTATAAGCCATTCGAAGAGGTGGTCGCGGCCGCCCTCCATGAAGGCTGAGATGCTCCATTCGGCGCGCATTATCCTCGGCATAATCGCATACTTTAGTATCTTTGAGGGAAGTTGGGGGAAGCTCCTCCTATGAACTCCCCTCCCATCTATCTCGGCAGGCATCTCAACCGCAATATCATCTTTTACCCCGGGAATAGATCCAAAGTTCAGGACGTTGACCTGATAGGATGCACGCTTATCGTTTATGATGGAGTCCATGATCGGGACGACCTGCTCCCCACTAGGCTTTGGAGGATATCTTAGGGTTAGCGGCACGCTGTGGTCGTGAGCCGCTCGCTCAAGCTCCATCATCTTTCTTCTAAGATCGGCTATGTAGATGGACCAACCTATCTCTGAGTCGGGTCCGCCGAAGGGGCCATACCATCTCTTCTTAGTCTCCAGATCCCAATGATACTTCCATGTTCCAGCCCTAACTGTATCTCCTATCGGGAGTAGACCATAGGTTCTATACATGTCTATGGCGGCGGGTGATAGGCTTATGTCAAATGGGTCTGATGTAGTCTCCCACCACCTCTTCCAATACGTTTCCGATTCTCTTCTTATCCAATCGTCTAGAAGTTGATAGCCCTCACCATCTTTAACCTTGAATTTTGTAAGCCAGATTAGGTGGTTAAGACCTATCATCTCCACCTCGACATCGTTTGGCCTCAGCCCTAAAATGCGCAGCACCTTAAGATAGCCGAGATGTCCATGGCATAGACCTATCGTCTTAACCTTAGTATATCTGCTAATCAAGGTCGTCAACTCTAATACTGGATTGGAGATCTGGATAAGCCAGGCATCTGGTGCGTATTCCTCGACCTTATGCGCTATCTCGAGAGCTAGCTTGAATTGATAGTATCCCCAGATGGTGTGATAGTCGGAGACCATGTTCCATTCAACGCTGTTTATCCCCCTATAATACCCGTATCTCTCCGAGACTTGTCTCATCCTCTCATAATAGCCATGCCCTCTCGCCATGGCCGCATTTATCACGAAATCCGCATCTTTAATCGCCTCCACCTGATCCTTCGTCTTCCGAAACTTTATCGATGAGCCGTATTCCCTCGCATATCTCGTCGAGAATCCGTAAATCAGGTTAAGCCTATGATCGTCGATGTCATTCAGCCAGACCTCAACGTTCCGCAGGTCTTTGTTTATGATTAAGTCGATTATTATTCGGCTCGACCACACAGCGCTACCCGCTCCAATGAAGACTATCTTAGCATCATCTTTTCCAATCATCTTATGACGTGAATCCTCAACCAATATTGTATTAAAATCTTTCAACGGTGGATTATGATTAAGTGCCATTAGTTCTCAAAATGTTTTGATGATGCTTAAGTCGAATTTATGGAATGGAGCTGGCGACTATCTTCTGAGGAAAGAGGGAAACGGCTTTGCGGTAGCTATAGTGGAATAGGTCGAGCATAATCTGTGCTACGCATTTTTTGAGCCTTGTTGGAGGAATTTATGGATCGCGTGAGCCGCCTTCAATCCATCCAGCGTTGCGTGAGTGAAGGTCGATGGCCTCCTGACGACATCCCCTCCAGCGAATACGCCCCGCCTGCTCGTCGAATAGTTTTCATCGACATCGATTAATCCGCGCTTCGTAAGCTTTATCCCATCTTCCGGCTTTATCCAGCTTAGATCCGGTTCCTGACCTATCGCTAGGATCACGTGATCGGCCTCAACCTCGAACTCCGATCCAGGTATTGGGATTGGCTTCCTCCTCCCATCAGGTCCTGGCTCGCCCAACCTCATCTTAATGCATCTCATTCCTATCACTTTTCCATCTCTGCCCAGTATCTCGATCGGCGCGGCGAGGAAATCTATCTT
Source organism: uncultured Nitrososphaeria archaeon (assembly GCA_964451435.1). Classification (GTDB taxonomy): domain Archaea; phylum Thermoproteota; class Nitrososphaeria_A; order Caldarchaeales; family Wolframiiraptoraceae; genus AUK039. The sequence goes on from CAYVHW010000005.1 coordinate 15,139, forward strand.
GACGCCCTCCTCTAATGCTCTTTCGACCTCTTCATCGCTGGCCGGCATCTCGGCCCTACTCCTCCTATACATTATCCTAGCCTCCCTCGCTCCAAGTCTTAGGGCTGTTCTAGCGGAGTCTATCGCGACATCTCCTCCACCTATAACCCAAACCATTCCCTCGAGCTTCCTAAGCTTTCCAGACTTTACGAGCTTTAAGAAATCCAATGCTTGGTGGACTCCCTCCAACCCCACTCCTGGAATCTTCAGGGTTCTCGGCTTGTGCGCGCCTGTTGAGATGAATATCGCCTTAAACCCCATCTTGAAGAGGTCATCTATTCCAATCTCATCGCCTATCCTCGTGGAGGTCTTGAACTCGACCCCGATTCTCTCTAAGAGCTTAACCTCATCTCTCAAGACTTTCCTTGGAAGCCTATACTCTGGAATGGCTTGAGCGAGCATCCCCCCAATCTCTTGAGACTCCTCGAAGACCGTGACCGAGTATCCCATCAACCTTAGATAGTAGGCGGCTGTGAGGCCCGCTGGCCCAGATCCTATCACGGCGACCTTAATCCCCTTGTTCTGCTTTGGGCTTGGCTGAAGCCTTATCTTATCGACGTTTTCGACTATGGCCCTCTTAATCAACCTGATCGAGATGGGCTTAAGGCCGATCTTCTCAAGGGTGCAGGCATCTTCACAGTATCCGATACATATTCTCCCACATACGCCTAGTAGGGGTGTGAATCTCAACCCAAGTTTATAGGCTTCATCCAACCTTCCATTCGCGACGAGTTTTAGGAATGCTGGGACGCTGAAGTTTATCGGACATGCTTCAACACATCTCGGCGGAATACATGCTAGGCATCTTCTTGCTTCCATCACCGCATCCTCGAGACTCACCTCCTTAACGATCTCATCAAATCCCTTAACTCTAACATTCGCTGGAATTTCAACGGGCTTTAACTTCGCCTCAATCTCCTCGATTAGATCCCCTCTAAACTCTTTAATCCTTGAAGCGAGCAACTTGAAGACCTCTTTCAATCTTTCAGATTCCATTCCAAAGTCTATGAGTTTATTCGCAAGATCCCTGATGAAACTCTTATCGACCTCGGATAACTCTATGTCGAGTGAGACTCCGGACTCCTTGAGGAAGTCGAGCAGCTTCCCTGAAACTTGTGTTAGGGATGATCGCTGCAATATTTCATCCATGACCTCCGAGACTCTAGCCATCAACCGCTCTTAGACCCCACATGAGTTAAACCTTTGGTCAAAGCTTTTAAGGAGATTGAGGGATTATTGATCGAGTTGAGCAGGACTCCGAGAAGGCTTCTGAGATCGGAGAGGGATAGAGTGATAGCGGGGGTTATAGGCGGGCTTGGAGAGTATCTTAACATAGATTCGAACATCTTGAGATTGTTGGCGGTAGCCCTCTTCATAGTCTCGCCGGCCGTCATGGCCCTACTCTATCTCGCGGCGGCCTTCCTAATCCCAAGGGCTGGAAGCGATAAACCCCTAATCTCATCCATAGACTTATCGAAGCACTCCACGCTCATCATAGGATTCATCCTCTTCCTAATCGGAGCAGCCCTACTCGGACCATCGGCCGCCGCGACCGCCTACGTAATCTTACATCCAATCGGGCCTCTTATGACCTTCCAGCTAGCAATCTCACTCATCCTCTTGATCGTGGGCCTCATCATGATGGTCTCCCACCTGAAGAAGATTTGATCACATACTCCCACCAATATTCGGGGTATCGCCGATATCTTTTGACCATCATTCCTCTAAGCGAGGCCAAGGGATGAAACTATGATCGACGTTGTGATCCAGCTTAAGTCGAGGCCTTTCTCTTTTCCCATTAATTTAAGCTAAAATAGCGGCTGGATAAGCGGTTGAGGGGAGCAGGGTGTAGATGCCTCATTGGGGCTACTCAGTTCAAGAGGTCGATAAGGCTAGAACCGTCAAGGCGAGCCTGAGGGAGGTCGACGTCTCGCCGAAGTGGTCTAGGGAGGTTTGTAGGGCGATCCTAGGATTAAAGCTTCCAGAGGCGAGGAAGCTTCTAGAGGACGTGGTGGCTGGGAGGAGGATGATCCCATATAGGAGATATAATAAGAATAGGGCTCATCATAGGCAGACCAAGGGGCCTGGAGGATATCCTGTGAAGGTCGCAAAGCTCATGCTAAAGCTCTTAGATAGCCTTGAGGCGAACGCAGACTTCAAGGGACTTGATCCAGATGAGGTGGTAATAGTCCACGCCGCCGCCCATAAGGGTAGAAGGATTAGAAAGTTCATCGAGAGGGCTTTCGGGAGGTCAACCCCATATGATAAAGTTTTAGTCCATATCGAGGTGATGGGAGAGGTGAGGGAGTAGCTTGTCCGCGATAAAGAAGATCTTAAAGGATAAGATGAAGAAGGCTGAGATCCACGAATACTTGGCCGAGAAGCTAAAGGACGCGGGATTCGGTGGAGTCGACATATTCTTCACCCCGATCGGGACTAGGATCACGATCTACGCCATGAGACCTGGGAGGGTTATAGGATCGAGGGGTAGGACGATCAAGGAGATCTCGAGGGAGCTTGAGGAGAAGTTTGGGGTAGAGAACCCGAACGTGACCGTGGCTGAGATAGAGGTTCCGGAGCTGAACCCGCATGTCATGGCTAGGAGGATAGCTCAAGCGATCGAGCGTGGAGTTAGGCATAGGAGGGTGGCGTTCTGGGCCTTGAGGAGGATAATGGAGGCGGGTGCGCGGGGATGCGAGATAGAGATTAGCGGGAAATTGACCTCGGCGAGGCATAGAACCGAGAAGTTCTCGGCTGGAATCATGCCTAAGTCGGGCGACCTAGCCTTAAAGTATGTGAAGGTCGGTAAGGCCTCAATCCTCCTAAAGACCGGGGTATTCGGGATCAAGGTCAAGATCTATCCACCCGACGCCCCGATGCCCGAGGAGATCAAGATAGATGTCAGCAAGGTTGCGGCGAAAGAGGAGGCTGAGAGCGGTGGTGAAGGAGGTCAAGGAACTTAGGGAGAAGAGTACGAGGGAGCTAATAGAGGAGCTCGACAGACTTAGAGCGGAACTGATCCTGACTAGGAGCAAGACCGTCGCCGGCGGAGGGCTTGAGAAGACCGCGCTCGTCAGGAACATGAGGAGGAGGATAGCGAGAATCCTCACCATCCTGAGAGAACGCGGCGTTAAGCTGTAATTCGATAAAATACCTTTAATGCGCTCCATCTCTTCCTTGAAGTGATGAAGACCTTAACTCCGAGGAATATTCTCAGGCATGAGCTCTTAGGTCTGAGGGTTAAAGCCAAGCCGCTTAAAGGGGATTATATCCATGTAGGCGAGGTGGTCGGCGAGACGAGGAACATGCTGAGAGTTTTGAGAGATGATGGACGAATCGTCTCTCTCCCGAAAGAGGCGTATTTCTTCGAATTTCAGCTTCCATCAAACGAGAAAGTTCTGGTTGAGGGGAGAATGCTCGTTGGGAGGCCTGAGGAGAGGTTGAAGAAAAGGGTTAGGAGATGGTAGCTGGGTTTAAGGCTTTTATTTACCCATTCCGAGGACGTGGGAGGATTGGAGGTCGCTTAAGAGATGGTTGCCAAGAATATCGGGATACCCGTTAAGCCGCCTGAAAGGGAATGCGACGACCCAAACTGCCCCTTCCACGGCCACCTCAAGATCAGGGGGATAATCTTGACCGGAGTGGTTTATAAGAAGAGGGCTCCGAAGACGGTGATCGTTAGGCGGGAATACCTACACTATGTTAGGAAGTATAAGCGATATGAACGGAGGAGGAGCAATATCCCAGCCCATCTCCCACCATGCATCGATGTCAAGGAGGGGGATAAGGTTAAGATAGCTGAGTGTAGGCCGATAAGCAAGACCGTGAGCTTCGTCGTGATAGAGAAGCTTTAGCTTGAGGGTGAGGTTTAAAGCATCGGTGAATATCTGCTTGATGGGTGGTGATGGATGTCTAGGAGAAGCAGAGCCGTCGCCGCTGTCGGGATCCTTGAGCGGAGGCCGAACATACCTAGGACTATAAACGTCGGATCGGAGATCCTATGTACCGACAACTCTGGAGCTCAGATATTGAAGATAGTCCAAGTCCATGGGATCAAGACTAGGCTTAGACAACATCCATGCGCATGCGTCGGAGACCTCGTATCGGTCACGGTCAAGAAGGGGCCTATAGATCTTAGGAAGAAGGTCCTACACGCAGTGATAGTTAGGCAGAAGAAGCCCTATAGGAGGCCCGATGGAACTTGGATCATGTTCGAGGACACGGCTGCAGTCCTAGTCACCCCAGAGGGAGATATCAAGGCCACGGAGATTAGGGGACCTGTAGCCAAGGAAGCCGCTGAGAGGTGGCCTAGGATAGCTAATGCTGCGAATATAATAGTCTGATTTTTTAGCTTCTCTTGACTATTCTAGCCTCATCTAGAAGCCCTCTCCTCCCAGATCTACTGGACTCCAATAGCTTCTCCAATCTCTCGATAACCGTCGTCATCTTATTAACCCTATCTTGCGTAACTCTACGAGCCGTTTCACGCCTATTCCTCATCAATTCTTGAACGGTGTCGGCCACGCGTATGATCTCCGCCAGATTCCTATCCTCAAGAAACTTTGCAAAGGAGTGAGAGTAGATTTTTTCGACACCCGTCTCTAGGTCTTTGATGAGGGCGATGCCCCTTAATTGCTCATACTCTATAATCTCCTCTAGGCTATAGCCTCTCGACAGTGCTTCGAGCTTCTCCATAGGGCTCAGCATGCAACTTCACCAAGCTATCCCCAACATCTTCTCTATTCTTTTTAGCCGATTAACGGATTGTCATACCCCAATTTAGACCTATCTCTCACGGCATACCCGATTTCAATACAGATCTGTAAATTTTTGAAGATTATTTTATAAATATGTGCAAATATGCCGGCTTTCATGAGCTATGCGGGGCTTGGGAAGGTTGTGAACCTTCCTATTCCTTTCAACGCTTTATGGCGAATAAGTCGATTACGATGTGGTTTCTTGTCTTGGAGTAGGATTTCACCCTCCTCCAACCCAGTAGTCTGGCCAAATATCCCAGGCTCTCGACCTCGTCGATAACCTGGTTTACAAACTTCTCTTCAGAGCCTCTCCTCGCGAGTTCATGGAAGTGGATCACGCCACCGACGGGTTTGAGCGCTGAGAGGGCTGCGGGTATAGCCTTCATAGTTCCATGGAAGTATCCCATGATTATCCTGTCGGCGACACCCCTAAACATCTTCGGCGCTACCTCGACGCAGTCTCCTAGGATCGTTTGAACCCTATCCTCAACCTCATTCAGCCTGATGTTCTCTAACAGGTATTCATAAGCCTCTGGATTAAGCTCTATCGAGTAGATCTTGCTCGGATTCGATAAAACCGCTATCGGTATCGTGAACTGCCCTATCCCGGCGAACATGTCTAAGACGACCTCACCATCTCTGGTTAACGCCGCAACCCTCAACCTCTCAAAGCTATTTCCTAAACAGAGCATGAGCCTCGTTAGATCGAGCTTGAAACGATAGCCATACTCTCTATGAATTATCTCCTTCACCTCCTCACCGGCGAGATGCTTTACAACGGGCTTCCGCTCAACCCCCGTGACGCCATAGATCCTATAGACGGATTTAACTCGATAAAATTCTAGGAGGAGCCTCCCGATCTCCTCTTCAAGCTCATCTAGCTCAGGTCTGAGTCTTAGCAATGCAACTCCTCCCATTATCTTGGCATGAGATGGCAGAAGCTTTGGATCCACTCCCGGCAACTTCTCCGCCAAGAACTCCTTCAGCCTCAACTATCTCTAAGATAGCTTAATCATTCGAAAATGAATTTATTTTGGAGGATTCAGTCTATGAGTTGGTGGGATGAGGGTTGGGAGGTCCTAAGAAGCCGACCCTAAAGCAGCTTGAGAAGAGGCTTCTCAGACAAAAGCAACAGCAGGCTGGAAAGACGGCTATGGAGGTTAGGGAGAAGTCTATTGCGGGAGTGATTCCGCCGAGCTTGGATGAAGTCGAGTCATTCATCAAGACCCAGCCCTACATAACTCCATACATCCTGTCCGAGAAATTTGGGATAAGGATCTCGGTCTCGAAGGATATCTTGAGGAGGCTCGCCGAAGAAGGTAAGCTTAAGCTGATTGAAGGAGATAACAGGCTTCGGATCTATGCACCGATTAAGGTGGTTGTGGAGGAGCATAAGAAGGAGAAGCCGAAGAAGCGGAGAAAGTGATCACTCAAGCCTCGTCATCCTCACCCTAGCCCCAGGTCTTAGATCTTCAAGCCTTGAGAAGTCTCCCTTCAACCTTCCTACCCTAACCATCTGAGCCGGTGGAACGGCATCTTTATAGGCTATGACTAGATATTGGCTCGGAGGCCAATAGAGGATATCTCCAGCCTTAACTTGCTTAACCTCGCGTTCAGCACCCCTCCTCAAATCTATCTGAAAGTATACGGCGTAATCCCACTTCGCGATGGCCCCCTCGATCGGCAACAGTTTTAATAGTTGTTGAACCGTTATCGGCGCATAAAATCTAACGAGCTCCCCCTCATATTCGCCAACCCCCTCAAACGCCACTCTTATCGGAATCCTAGATAAGCTCCTCATCCAAGTCTAGACCGGCGTTAGACCATTATAAATCTAACACACCTCCTCATGGATGAAACTCGTTAAATGCCGATTCTTGGAACGTGGTAAAAAATGAGGAGATTTTGGGCTTCATTTTTCGATGGTTAATAAAAAGATGGAGGAGATTACGGGTCTAAGGTCTCGATAGCGCAGTTCCAGATGTGAGGTCTATTATCGCTCCACTGTATCCCCAGATGAAGACATCTATCCCGAATACATCAGAGAACTCCTTCCTCATGGCTAGGATGTTGTGGCAGAATAGCCTCACCGTGTCCCCTTCATGGAACTCGTCGGCGACATCGCTCCAAGTCACCTCTCCGCCCCCAGCCTTAATCCACTTCCCACGGGTCGACGCGATCACTCTACGACCATCTTTTTCAAGGATCATGTAGTTCTTCCCCTTCTCCACAAGCTCTCCTCTCGGACCCATGTATGTCTTGGTATGTCTATGGCCCGCCGCGTAGACCTTCAATAAGACCGGCCTAAACATCATTACCTCCCCTTGTTTCAATCCCAAGCATATGTAATGGGTTTCGTTGCCTCTAGTTATCGTGCCCATGACGACTGTCGCCTCACCTTCCTTAACATAGTTCATCGCGTCGATCCACTTGGTCTTCGGAATTATCTCGTCGGAGATGATTATCCACTTGCCCTTCGCTAGAAGGCTTATCTCTTCACCGCCCTCGCCGATTACAGTTATCGATGAGTTATCAATGGATATGATCTTGGTCTCAAGGACATCCAAGCTCTTGACGGTCTCTGACTCTTTCGCCATTATGTCGAGGTTTGCGGGTGAGGCGTATGCCGATGAAGTCGCCAGCATGATCGCCATGATTACCGCAGCGGAGACGATCGCCACCAATTTCAGATCCGGTTTCCCAACTCTTAACGCGTTCATCAAGTAGATCATCATATAGCTATTTTTAGAGAGGTTTGCACCAATCATCCACAACCCTTAAGTATAGCTCACTAAGCTGGCGTAGAATTCCTCGTAAACTCTAAAACTCGATGGATTGCCGCTTGATTGAGGGAGAGATGGGAGGAGAACGTGTGGAGAGGGTTGAGAGGAGCATGTGGATGTTAAGCGAACGAGAATTCGTTAAGGGATTCGTGGATGAACTCGGTGGAGACCTAGAAGAAGCCGTCAGCCAATATCTACTAGATGCGGAGAGATGTAGGCGGGAGGGTCGAAACATCTATGCATCGATCTCCTACGCATCAGCTGCTAGATGTATGAAAATTCTTGGAGATTATGAGCGTGCGGCGAAATGCTATTTGATGGCCGCGAACATGTTGAGAGCCTCGCCGGGCAGATGTTATGGAGCTGATCAATTTATTCGCGAGAGGATTTCACGCTATATGATTGAGGCGTTGAAGCTTTTAGCGACGTTATCTGAGAGGGATTAATCTCTTGAAGATCCTGCTCATCCTGCCGGGAACCTATCCATATAGGGTTGGAGGAGTCTCAACTTGGGCGCATAACCTGATCTCAAATCTAAGCGATCTCAAATTCGATATACTCGCTGTGGCGGACGGAATCGATCTAACCCCGAAATTCACGATCCCTCCCAATGTTGAGAGAATTTATCTGGTTAAGGTTGGGTCGAGTAACTCTAGAGATAATCGCTCACATGAGCTTATGGGAGATCTCAGGAAAGAATTCATACCGTCGTTAAGGCTTTTGCTCGACTATCTTTTAGGGAGAAGTTCATGTGAGCTTGCCGCGAAGGCTGTCTGCAGGCTTCAGAGATTATTCGTGAAGCATGGGGAGGAGACGTTATTCAGATCTGGTGAGACGTGGAGCTTCTTCAAGAGATACTTCTCTGGAATGGGTTGGCTGGGAAACATGACTATACGGGAACTCAACCATACAATATGCCTCTTAAGAGATCTCCTCAAGCCCTTGGAGATGGATTTGGGGAGATATAACATAGTTCATTCAGCCCTCGCCGGATTCTCCGGGCTCATCGGAATCGTTCAGAAACTCGAGCATGGAGCATCATATATCTTGACGGAGCACGCCATCTACTACAAGGAGAGGATCTACGATCTGGTGGAGTGTGGAGGCCCATATAGGAGATTTTTGGGGCACGGTCTTCAAAAAGGTCTCCGAGCTAAATTATCATTGGGCCGATAAGATCGTAACCGTCTCAAAATCCAATATGCGTTGGCAGAAGGAGCTCGGAGCCGATGAAGAGAAGATCAGGATCATTCCAAATGGGGTTGACGTGGATAGGTTCAAGCCCGTCTCGGGGAAGGCCGATAGGTGGGGTGTGGTCTCCGTAACTCGAATAGACCCCCTAAAGGACGTCATAAACCTAATAGAGGCGATGAGCTACGTGGCCAGCGAGATCCCTGAGGTGAGATGCTACATCTATGGCCCAGTCACTGATCATAGATACATGGATCATTGTGAGGCCAGGGTCAGCGATCTGGGGCTTAAAGATCATGTCAAGTTCATGGGATATATCTCTAATCCAGAGCTGGCGTATAATAGGGGATGGGTGGTGGCTCAGCCGAGCATGAGCGAGGGGGCGCCAATCGCTGTGATCGAGGCCATGGCCTGCGGAAAGCCCGTGGTCGCCACAGACGTTGGAGGGGTTTCAGAGATCTTGGGAGATGCTGGTATATTGGTTCCGCCCAGAAATCCGAAGGCCTTGGCGCGCGGGATACTAAAGGTCTTATCAGATGAAGAATTTGCGAGAGAACTTGGGTTAAGGGCTAGGATGAGGGTTTTGAGAAAGTTTCCGATGTCGAGAATCGTAAGAGAATATAGGGAGATCTACCGCGAGTTGATTCAAGGCCATGGAGTGGAGGGGGAGATTGGCCAGGATCTGGGAGCTAGATCATGCCTGAAACCTCATAGCGGTAGCGATCTATCTCTTTATCAGAGCTGAAAGCTCTCAATAAGGCCGTCAAGTTATTAACCTCATAGAATCTCTCCTTGACAGGCTTAGGCTTCCCTAGATCTGCCCTAAACCTATCCTCAACCTTTATCACGCCTAGCTTGTCGAGAGCCTCAGCCGCCTTAGGGATCATCTTCTCGATCTCCTCCATCTCGCTTAGACTCAGACCCCTAATACCCCATAATCCCATCAAGGTATCTTTCAGCTCGCTTTCCCAAGCGGATCCATAGAGTATGTAAAGAGCTTTTAAGATGTCTATAGCCGCCCTGTAAACTGGGTCATCCCCCTTCTTGACCAAATCCTCAACGACCTCCTCAATACTCCTATTCACGTAACTCTATCGGATGAAGATCCTTAATTGCTTTTCCAGCCACATCCCCCAAGTAATATACACAAATTACTCAAGAGGTTTGTAGAGAGGTTTAAATAGAACCTGATGTTATCCATCAATCCATGCCTACGATCCTTATAGACGTGATCCACATGTCGGTTAAGGCGAACAGCCTACCTCTCTTAACGTAGAGATATAACGCTCCACCATGAAGCCTATCAACCCACTCACTACAATATGGACACCTGCTCTTATGCTCAGGATCTTTAATATCGGCTATAACATGGATCTTCTCAGACTCCTTAGACTCCTCGAACTCCTCAACCTCTTCTACGACCTCAACCCCCTCTTCAACCACCTCTCCCCCTCTCTCCATCCCTTCCTCTACCCTCTCCTCTACCTTCTCAACCCTTATCTCCACGAACTCGTCTAGATAGGAAGACGGCTGAGAGGTCGAGGCGCTCCGGCCTCCGGCTCAGGATTTAGCCTGAGCCCCAGCCCCCTCTTTCGCCCTCCTCCTCGACACTATCGCGAGGGTTAGGGCCGACGCGGAGAGGGTCGCCGAGCATATGGTCGAGGCGAGCAGGATGATGTTCACCCTCTCGAGTCTCTGGATCTGGGCCGTGAGCGCGTCCATCTGCTCGTAGACGTGGCTCGACAGCGCCTCTATCCTCTCGCCCTGCCTCGAGACCTCCCCGCTCAGCCCGGCGACCTCCTCCCTCAGGTCTCCCAGGCCGCCTCTGACATCCTCCACCTCCTCCCGCAATCCCCTTATCTCCTCTCCCTGCCTCCGGATGGCCTCTCCATGGGACGCTAGCTCCTTCTCCACGTCCCTCTGGGCGACCTCCAGCTCCCCCACCTTCCTCCCCAATCCCTCGACTTCCCTGTGGATGAGGGCTATGTCGAGGTCGATGGAGGCGATCGTCAAGTTGAGCGTCCGATAACCCTTCTCTAGGGCCTCTATCCTCTCCTCGAGCTCCGCGATCTCGGCGCCCCCGGGCCTCGTGGAGGGATAGACCATCTCATACTCGAGCCATGGCGGGAGGGCTATCGTCCTCCCCTCATATCCCCCGAACCATATCGCGTAGAGGGCGTAGAGGTCCAGGGTGGAGGGGTAGATCACTGGGTCCGTCGGCCTGCCCTCGGGCGACATGAGCTCCCTGACGCCGTTCAGCTCCATGAAGTTCGAGTGGCCCAGGCCGAAGGCGTGGAGGAGCTCGTGGAGGATCACGTTGACGGGCTGGGTGGAGGGCTCCAACACGACCTCGCAGTCGTAATGGACCCTGGCGCCGGGCAGGAGGTGGTGGTCTCCGACGGGGAGCTCGGCGAAGCCGGCCTTTCCCTCCCCGAGCTGCTCTAGGATCACCGTTATGGTAGCCTCCCCCTCCCTGTCTGTGAGGACGGGCTTGAGGAGGGCGAGGCTGTCGAACTTCCCGGGATACATGGAGATGAACGCGTCTATGCTCCCGTTGAAGTTCCGGAGGGCTATCCTCAGGCTATCCATGAAGAGGGGGGCCGCGTCCGCCGGGCAGCTAGTCTTCGGGGAGACGTAGACCCTTATCGGGAACCGCTTCGCCTCCCCGCTTATCGCCAGGACCTCTAGGGAGTAGGCGGCCGCAACTGGGGCCACGGCCGTCCCGGCCAGCACCGCTATGAGCAGGATTAGCACCGCCTTCCTCATCTCAGCTCGCATCAACCATCACCCGATCCGATATAAGGGTTAGGGGATCGCGTGAACCCGCTCAGATCCTCCTCCGAGACCTCGTCGACGCGCTTAACCTTGATCTCGTCCCCCCTCCAAGAAGCCCACCCATCAAAATTATGGCGGCGTCGGCTAAAAAAGTCTTGCCGGGTCTTCTAAGCCTCTCTCACATGCCTTCTAGACCCGAGCCCCGTAGTCCACGACAGCTGCCTCTCCAGCGGCATATTCCAGTATCTGGGAGGGGCTCTGAGGAGCCAAGGCCCAGAGGCGTCTCTTCCCACCATCACCGTGTCTAGGAGGAGGGGCCTAGGCTTCTAGGATGCCGCCTTCCTCGCCCTCAAGGCCAATCCAAGCCCCGCCGCAGCCAGTATGATTGAGGCAAATACCAGCAGGGAGAGGATTGTCCCATACCTCCTCAACTGCATTATCTCTAGGTCTCTGGCCTTAAGCTGCTCCTCAAGCTCCGCCACCCTAATCCTCAGCTCCTCGACCTCGGAGCTCGTGGCGTTCAGTTCCTGCGAGATGTCCGACAGCCTCTCGCTCACCCCCTCCTCCAGCTCCTCCTGTTCCTTCCTCACCCTCGACAGCCCCCTCATCCACTCCTGAGAAGTGTAGTTCAATCGCCCCTCGACCTTCTCCAAGCCCGCGGCCAGGTCTCCGACCTCCTGCTCTACCGCCTCCAGCCTCGGCAGGGTCTCGTTAAGCCCCTCGCTCAACCCCTCGACCCGGGCCCTCAGCCCCGCCAGCTCCGCCTCGTTCTCGGCCAACCGCTCGTCCGTGGCGTTCATCCTCCCCTCTAGGCTGGAGGTCTCATTCTCCAGGGCCTCAACCCTCTCCTCGACCCGCTGGACATCGCCTCCGAGGTCCGCCACGGCCTCTTCGAGGGACTCATACTTCCTCTCAAGATCCTCATATTTTCTCTCCAGCTCCCGAATCCTCCTCTCCAGCTCCTCGGTGGAGACCGCCGCCCCGCCTCCCCCTCCGCCTCCTCCAGACGGCTTCACACCCTCCGCCGTGACTTGGGCGTATGGGAGCCACGAGGGAAGGCTGACCGAGGATCCCGAGTATCCCCTTATGACCAGCAGGTAGATGGCGTAGTGGTCTAGGGTCGATGGATAGATCGTGGGACTGGTCAAGACCTTGTACATGAGCTCCTTCGTCCCGTCGTACTCCGAGAAGCTCGTATGGCCGAGGCCGAGTGCGTGGCCCAGCTCGTGAAGGGTCACGGTCACTAGGACGCTCTCGCCGGCTGAGGCGGTGGAGCAGCTTATCTCGACCTTGCTCGCCACGATCTTGCCGTCCGAGATTGTGAGGATCGCCCTGCCCGCCGCCCCGCCTCCGAGATCCGCGCCAGTCACCGTTATCTGCGCCGAGCCCACGTCGGAGACCATCTCAAACCTGAAGGATCCATATCCCTTGAACCTCTCCGGATACCTCTCCTCGAGCTTCGAGGCCCCTCCAGCCCATATCCCGAGCGCCGCGACGAGCGCTTTCTTAATCGCCTTCTTCTCCTCCACGGTGCATGCGCTGGACTCCATCCAATACACCTTTATCGGCAAGGATCTATACCCGTGGCTCAGCGGGTTCGTGGGTATGGATAATGAGACCGCCGCTACCTGCTCTACTACTACGGCCGCCAAGCATAGGGCCAGTAGAACCGATAGGACGACGCGACCACGTCGCATCATCAAACCACAATTATGCGAGGCCACTTATAACGGATCTCGGCTAACCTCCCCAAACCCGCCGGAACTCCGCCTCGTATAAAGAGGCCGTCCTCGGATCGTCCAATATCACTAGGTTTTCATCGTTCCTGTTCTCCGCGCTCCAGCTCCAGTTATAGCTCCCGG
>CAYVHW010000006.1:0-28406 GCA_964451435.1 uncultured Nitrososphaeria archaeon
AATTTCGTATTTCTCGGATAGAATCTTCACTATTTTTTGAAGTTTTGTTCCCATATTCATCACTTAGCTGCACTTGTTTTACAAACGTATCTCATCTTACATTGCGCGCATCCCATTTTTCTTCTGAACTGATTTATCACCATTGTCGCTAGGAAACCAGTTAGACTTTTTCCACTGGCAACTAAAAATTCCTCGTGTAGAAACATCGCAACGGGAATAGCAAGGATTGGAATAATTGTCCAACCCTTTTCATGTAGTTTTCGTTTTTCCATATTTCACACCTACTCTCTATTTTCCATATTATAAGCACATATCAAATAATAAATTACCCACCCCTTGAACTTACCCCACCTTTCCGCGAATTTTCTAACCGCCTCTCCGGGTTTAAGTTTTCCGTCAAAGTAGAAATATGAAACTGCTTTTCTGGCTCCGAGGTCGTCGGGAACGCAGAGATCCATTCTTCCCAATGTCGTTATCAATATCAACTCGGCGGTCCACCTTCCAATTCCCTTAAACTTCATCAACTCCTCAATAGCTTCCTCATTTTTCATCTTTTTGATGTTCTCCAAATCGTATCCATCGACAATTTTTAGTGCGAGTTCTCTGATATACCTGGCTTTCTGCCGGGATAACTTGCATTTCCTCAATTCGTTTTCATCTGCACTTGCCAATACTTGTGGTGAAGGAAAATCGAAATATGGTTCGCCATTGATTTCTATTTTCTCTCCAAACCTCCTGACTAATGCTCCAGTAATGACATAGGCAACCCGTAAAGAAATCTGTTGCTGGATTATTACTCTGATTGCTCCCTCAAATATGCTCGCCCCGATTCCCGGCGGTCTCAGACCATAAAACTTTCTCTTTATCCTACGAAGTATCTCATCTCGCTCCATAAAATCATACAATGCTCTAAGGTCGTCTCTTAATCTAAAAATGCTCATGATCTTATCCGAAAGATATCTCTTCTCTTTCGCATCGAGCTTGGAAAATGCGTTAACTCTAAGCCTTGGTTTTTCTACAGTGCCAATAGAAGTAACTTCTACTGGAACCAATCTATTTCCAATCTTAAAAGCGCGTCTCCATATACCATCTTTATAAATTTCTGGCTGTGGCTCTTTCGATGAAGAATAAAATTTCCACTGTAGATCAAAATTATAGGGAGGGGTTGGTTGAAGTTCGAATGAATCTTTATCCATGATAATCAGTTAAATTCAATTTATTTAATAATTTTTTTCACACGCCGTGCCAAATTGGGATTTGAAAATAGCGAATCCTCGAAAATCACGCCTAACTCCAATTCCCGGGTCTTTTCGGGAAATTGGATAAACAAACTAGGGTTCTCTTTAAGATCCATGGATTATCACAATCTCGTTTAGGCTTAGATTCGGCTGAGGGTTCGCCTCGTTCTCCAGATGATTAGCGCGGCGGCTATTGACACGACCACTATGAGGATCATCATGATGAACCATGGCTTTTGGTAGAGTGGGGTGTAGGCGGAGACCTCCACGGGCTCTCCATAGAACTCCCTATCTAGGAATCTGTATCTGGCGTTGATCTCGTAGGTCTTCTCCTCCTCAAGTTTTAGAGTCGTCTTAAATGAACCGTCTGCTCCGGTTGTGAGAGACTTCACGGCAACCTTGTCCAATAATATTTCCACCTTCGCGCCCTCTAAGGGCCTCTCCATGACCATTACCCTCCCAGAGACCTCCACCTCCTCTCCAACCCTTATCCTCCGCTCAGCCACATCCACCGCGATCTCAGGTCTCTCCCATAAGATCTTTATCGTCTTCTGGCTGTGAGTGTATGTCATGTAGATCCAATACCTTTCCTCCGACGCCCCCATCTCCGCTTTCAGGGGCTTATCGTCGATCATGGTCAAGATCATTCCATCCACCGCGCTCTTCGGTATCGTCAAGTTCATGGCTCCAAGCCTTCCAGCCTTGCCCGAGACCATTATCTCTAATCCATTCATGAGCGGTTTGATCGAGGCTATCGTGGAGTTTGACGCAATCTCGATCACATGCTTAACGCCCTTAAACTCGGCTTGATACTCGGTGTAGTTTAGGTCAGCCACCCTCCATGGATTCTTCGAGACCTCTATCTTCAGTCTTCGGAATGGTAGGTTGAAGAGCTTCCAGGTCGATGAGTATCTCGTCTCCTTGATGGGCTTTGCGGCTGCAAGTATCTCAGGGGATATTCTTATCAACGTGAGCTTATCCTGAGTCGCCCCAGACTCTATCGTTAGATGCAAGTCTTCTTGCGGGCTCACCCTAGAAATATATTCGATCACCCAAAATAGTTCCTTTAGATCCTTGGGCTTAACCCATAGATCCTGGAACCTTATCTCCGTAACGGTCTCCCCGAGCTCATTCATCTTCGTCGAGAACTTGAAACTTGACTCACTGAACCTATACTCCGAGTTAGTTGCCAGATCCAATATCTTCTCCATGGCCTCGGCTTGCTCCTCTCCCACCTCCTCGCTCATGAGCTTCAACAGCTCTCCGATCATCTTACACTCAATTCTAAGGATCTCCGTGAATTGCTTATCCAGATTTCCCTTATAGGTCGTTGAGGAATTAATTTTAAGAATAGTGTTGACTCTATCCCAAGATGCGGAGAAGTTCCCGCTCATCGGAACCGCATATTCGTATCTGATGTCTTTTAGCTCTCTCACGTATTTGGCGATCCCCTTGAACGCCTCGACGACTTCTGGAGGTATTTCGGGCTTAACTCCCCCCTCTATTGGGGGCATCATCTCCTTGGAGAATTCGGGTAATTTTTCTATGAATTTAGCGAGTCCCTCATAGAAGTCTCCCTTAGACTCGAAGGAGAATTTTAGCTCAGCCTTCTCATCGCCTATCTCGACGGGCTTTAGAGCTAGATCTGAGATCCTCACCTCACCCTCGGTGAGCTTCTCGATGAGCGCCACCGTGAATCCCTTGATGAACGGGAACATCCCAACCATCTGCTCAACATTCGCTCTAGTCGTGTTAAGGTTGGAATACCATAAGGTTATGTCGGCGTGAAGAATGAAGCTTGATTCCATCGGCCCTATGCCGTCGAGCGCCTTAAAGGATCCCTTCGCGTGAAAAGCGTCTGAGAGAGATCATGAACGCCCCATTATATGCTGGCCCGCTCCTAGTGAACTTCTCAGCATAGCTCATCGAGAACTCTAATTCACCGAGCCGGCCTCTAAACTCCTCGGGTATGCTTTCTAGAGCTCCAGGCTCCGGCCCGATCACTCCATGACATTTCATGAGAACCCTATCTTCCGAGATCGGCTCATATCTACACTGGTAGGTGGCGTGATAGGGAATGGTTGCCGCGGGTTTCTCAATTGGCTTACTAAACGTTGAGATATGTCCGGATACCTTGATCCACCCATCTGGATAGATTTTAAGTCTAACATCTCCGGATGCGGTTGGCCCTTAACCCTTACTGGGATCTTGGGCGGAGGTTGCTGTTCCGCTAAACATGTAACCATCGTTGATTGGAGAAGTAATGCCATTACGAGTATGCCTAAGATCTTCACACCGCTCCTCATGCAGTTTTACACCTATCTCCACTAGGAAAAAGTTTTATGGTCAAATCCTCTCTATGGAGCGCTTGCGGAGACCTCTACGATGCTCCCCACATGGCATTTAAGCCAGTTCTGGGGATACTCCTCCTCTAGGATCGATCTTATCGTATCGCCACTACAGTGGATCGGAGCTATCCTCTCAATCCCCAGCTCTATTAAACGCTTAACCGTCTCCCTACACCTTGACCCTGACGCTCCCGTCATATGGAATCCTCCTAAGACTAGGTAAGGCTTGACACCCAAGTCATTTTTCGCCTTGGCGACTATGTTCGCAACACCTGGATGGCTGCATCCAACGAGGATGATGAGCCCCCTTCCCTCCACGTTTATTGCTAGGGCTTCCTCGGCTGGGGGGCCATACAGCCACCCGATCACGGCCACTCCCTCCGCCACCTCCATAGTCTTATCAACCTCCTCGATATCCAATCCATGGATCTTAATTCTCCCCCCAGCACCCTTCGGGACATACACCTTTAATCCAGGTCTAGCCTCTGCGATATATGAGAGTCCGCCGATGTGGTCCCAGTGCTCGTGCGAGATCACGACGAAATCTATCTCACCCGGATCAACTCCAAGCTTCTTGAGATTATCTCTTAGGACGTTTGGATCAGGCCCGGTATCGAATAGTATTGTGTTCTTCGGGGTTTTCGCCAAGATGCTCAGCCCCCATGCCGTCTTGAGCCCGCTATCCGGATAGTTGTCGACCACGACTATCAGCTTAAGCCCCTTCACAGATCCTATCCGAATGGTTCTAGTCTCGGTTTCAACCTCTTTCCTCTGAGTACTAAATATGAGTGCTCCAGCCGACAAGATTATCAATATAATCGCTATTATGAGGAATTTAAGCTTAGCCCTCACGTCTCTCACGCCTCCTAACGAGAAATGTTCTCCTACGATACTCAACCAACCTAATCTCACCCAAATCCACCAGCCTCTCGATGAGTTCATCTGGGTCTTGAATAGATTTTGAGAGGATTTGATGGGCGTAGTCTAGTCTTATGGGGTGGATGGTAGCTATGCTTAGAAGATCTTTGATGGGATCTCCTCCAAGCTTGAATCCCGCCCCCTCATACCCTATCAGAAGCTCAACCCTATCTCGGCCCAAGGACTCCGAGAATATCTCATAGGATTCTACGAGCTTCTCCTCATCCGCCGGCTTAACCCAGCTCTCGGCCGGCGGCCGGGTGGGTATGGCTATGTATGCCTTATCCGGCTCTATCTTCGAAAGCTCTTCGGCGATTCGCTCGATCTCAGACCTCTCCGAGTTTACACCATCTATGAGCATGGTCTCGGATATGAGCTTGCCTGAGAAATCCCTCCTAAAGATCCTCATCCCGTCGAGAATCTCCCTCAAGTTCAGGGATGGGTGAGGTCTGTTTATCCTCTTCCAAACTTTCTCGGAGGCGGCGTCGAGCTTTATCGAGACGAGATCAAATTTCATCAAATTTTCTCTAACATCTTCGTTAGAGATTAGGGTTGAGTTTGTCAAGATCGCTATCGGCTTATCCGATAATTCTCTGATGGCCTTAACATGCTCTCCTAAAGATTCGTCAAGGGTCGGCTCACCATCTGGGACGAAAGTGATGTAGTCGAACTCATCTTCATTTATCTCGGTGAGCTTTTCGCCTAACGCCTTCCTTAGGATCTCTGTATCATAGAATCTACTCCTCTCAACTGTGAGGATCTTGGTCGCGCCGAGCTGACAGTAGATGCATGAATATGAGCATCTCTTCGGAGGTGGGATGTTGTTTATTCCAAGGGATCTCCCAAGCCTCCTCGATGGAACAGGCCCGAAGACGATTTCAGCCATCTTATTCGAGTTATGGTGGATTCGGCCTTAGATAAGCTATTCTGCGTCTAACGCTTATTGCTTGACCCGCTTCTCCGATCACTTCTTTAGCTCTTTCTCGGTCTCACGCCTCTTCACAGCCCTATCGAAGATTATCCAGTTCCGATACCATTCCTCATTCTCCCTCTTCAGTAGCTGGAGGATCCAAGCGGTCAACTCCTTCGCGGTTATCTTCTCGAGGCGTTTATCGAGGATCCTACCCTCAATTATCTTCGCTATCCTTCTAGCAACTTCGGGAGTTGCTCCAGCCTTTAAGCAACTCACCACAACCTTCTCTGGGATGAACTCCTCCTCTTTTCCATCGCGCTTAATGACCCTGACCATCCCAAACTCTCTCTATCTCTTATCGCAATTAAGCGTTTTTCGTTTTCACCTAGTCTCTTGAGTTCTCCTAGCTGGCGTTGGGGGCATGTATGGGGCTGGGATGAACTCGACGCTAGGCCTTATCGATGGAGGCTGGGGATAAAGGTCCATGAGCTTATAGATCTCATCAGGTATCTCGGTCTTAACATTCAGCCCGAGCTTGATGGCCTCGTCACATGTTATTGGATAGTCATGCGTCCATCTACCCTCAACCATTATCTTGGCGAGCTCCCTAGCCTTCTCGTCTCCAAGCCTATCCTTGGTCAGGGTGTAGACGAGCTCCTCCATCTGCTTCACGGCCTTCTCCGCTATATCCGCCAAGACCAGATACTCCTCCTTGACCTTATCCTTACCTTTCTCCTCGATGGCCTTGATGACCGATACCGCTGGAATGCCACCTCTTTGTGGGTCGCTTATCTGCGGATCGACTGGGCCTAAGACCGCATGTGGATCCATCCAGATCTCATCCGCCGCCAAAGCTATCAGGGTTCCACCGCTCATCGCGTAGTGTGGGATTATCGCTATCGTCTTGGCCTTATGATCCTTTAAGGCCAGGGCTATTTGGGCGGCGGCCAAGACCAATCCTCCAGGGGTATGGATCACTATTGCTAGGGGCATCTCTGGAGGAGTCATCCTGATCGCCCTCAAGACCTGCTCGGAGTCCTCGATGTCGATATACTTGTAGAATGGTATCCCGAATAATCCTATCCTCTCCTGCCTATGGATCATCGTCACAACCCTTCCCTTGATCCTCCTCTCAAGCCTCCTGATCAAGCTCAGCCTAGCGCCTTGGAGGGCCTTCATCTTGTATTGAGGCCATAGGAAGATCGCTAGGATCAGGAAGAGCCAGAAGAGGAAACCGACATCCACTCCTCCGTCCATATCTATAAATCGGCTTAGACTGTAAAATAGATGTTGCCTGCTAGGAGAAGATAGGCCGCCTCGATAGGAGCTTTGGCAGGGGTAGGGGTTTGAAGGGCTTACCCTTAACCTCCTCGCAAATCCTCTTAACGAGTTCCTCGGCCTCCATCTTAACGACCCTTCCATCGGCTCTAATCCTCACGCTCAGTTTTCCAGACTCCTTCTCCCTCCTCCCGAAGACGACTATGTATGGTATCCACTCGGTCTCAGCCTCCATTATCCTCTTCTCAACGCTCTCCTCCCTATCATCGACATCAACCCGAATCCTATTCCTCTCCAAGTATCTCATCAGCTCGATGCAGTCGCTTAGATATTTTTCACTCACGGGGATTATCCTGACCTGAGTCGGCGAGAGCCAGGTTGGGAGCATGGGCTTCTCACCCTTCTGAGTCCTCATATATGCCTTCTCGAGGAGGGCGTAGATTATCCTCTCGATGGCCCCGCTTGGGGAGCAGTGGAGGATTATCGGATACTTCTCGCTCCCATCCTCGTCGACATAGGTTATTCCATAATGTCTCGCGTTCTCTACGTCTATCTGATCGGTTGAGAGTGCTGCGGCCTTCTCCTGCGCATCTATGAAGTTGAACTCCCACTTCAGGATGAAGTAGAAGAATCTCTCATCCCACATCTCGGCGAGAGCTGGTTTGCCGAATTCCTTGACGAGTTCGAAGATGAACTCCTTATTCTCCTGATAGAAGTCTCTAGTGAATCGTATCGCCATCTCAAGATCTTCTTTCGCCAATCCAACGCCCTCCATCACCTCCATGCACAGCTTAAGCCTCCTCCTCATCTCAGACTTCGCCTGCTCCAAATCTCTGCAGAATGCGTGTGCATCGGGCATCGTGAAAGCTCTAAGCCTCCTCAGCCCAGCCAGCTCCCCGCTCTTCTCCCTCCTAAAACTATATCTTGTGAGCTCGTAGAGCCAGAATGGGAGATGCCTATAGGATAGTTGCATGTCTTTGGCGATTAAGAACTGTCCGAAGCATGCGGCGAACCTGAGGAAATATCTCTTGCGATCCGATCTGATCACATATTGTCTGGCTGGGAATCTATGTAGATATCTTTCGAGGCTTGGGTGGCTCATATCATACATGATCGGCGTCTCGACCTCTATCCCACCATACTCGATGACCTTTTGGGTGACAAACTCCTCCAAGAGGCTCTTGATCAGCCTACCCTTAGCAAGCCACCTCATATTCCCCGGATCGCTTCCAGGCTCGTAGTCCGCTATCTTAAGCCTCCTCATCAACGCCACGTGCGGGGGCTGCTCTAAGACCGCCCTAGACTTCGCTATCTCATACCTTGTTAATAGCTCGAGCCCCCTCCGTCCCCTAAAATCGTATTCATCGACTGGAATCATCTCCCCATCTGGAGTCAAGATATACCAGTATGACTTGATCTTCTCCTCGGCCAACAACGCCTTTGGAACCTCCTCCTCGGCCTTGGCCTCGGGGCCATAGCTTCTAAGCTGCTCCGCTAAGGGATGGCCTTTAACCGCTATGATGAGCCTCTTATTCCATCCAAATGGAGCTCGATGGATCTTTATCCCCCGCCTCTCAGCCTCTTCCCAAATCCTCTTCAAGACCTCTATCGCCTTGCTCGGCGGGGCTAGTTTGACGCTTAGATGAGCATATGGATAGATCACCAATTTATCTATCCTCAATTTCTCCATGAATTCAATCACGTCTTTAACAACTCTTTGAGCAATGGATGGATCATCATCTTCTTCAACGCATGTTAGGAGTAGGAGCGCATCCTCAACCCTATACTTCTTCCTCTCGACCTTCTCATAGATCTTGGCCTCGGGTTGGATGGGCTCATACTCGACATAATCAACGTGGAGTTGTAGGATCTTCAACCATCAAGCCCTCCCTCGCCGAAAACGCTCTTCCACCTTTAACTCCTAGGAGAATATATTAGTTTTAATCAATGCCTAGCCGTCCGCGGAGAGTTCTATGAGATGCTCTAGGTTAAGGGGTCTTCGATCATATCTGCGCATATCTCCATCTCTCAATCCTCCTCTCCTCCCTCGTCAGCTTCTTATACTCCTTGTAGTGTCTTCGGCATAGATATGCCCTACCTCGAGTTACATCGACCTTGAGGGATTGCGGGATCCTCTGAGCGGATATGGATTTAACGGCCTGCTCATCGCATCCGATCACCGAGCACTTAACCCCCTTCGCTATTCTACCCATGGCCTCGCCTCCAAGCCAGCCTTACATCCTCCATTACAAAAACTCTTTGTAGCTCAATCCTTATTTCCCAGAGCAAATCATTTGATGGTCATGGGAGTCCTGAAAGAGGTCTTCGGGGTGGTGAAGCCGATAATAGGGATGATCCACCTAAAGCCCCTCCCCGGAACCCCCGGCTCAACGAGCTTGGAAGATGTCTTAGAATCGGCTTTGAGAGATGCGGAGAACCTGGTTAGAGGAGGGGTTGACGGCCTATTGATAGAGAATTTCTTCGACTCCCCATTTTACCCGGAAAGGGTTCCACCCCACATAATCTCCTCGATGGCCGTGATCGCGTGGGAGATTAAGAAGAGGTATGATCTGCCGATCGGGGTCAACGTCTTGAGAAACGATTCAGAGGCATCGCTGGCGATAGCGTCGGCGATCGGGGCGAGCTTCATCCGAGTAAACGTCCACATAGGATGCGTCGTAACCGATCAAGGGCTTATTCAGGGGAGGGCGCATCAAACGATCAGGTATAGGGAGCTTCTAGGGAGCGATGTGAAGATATTCGCGGATGTCAACGTTAAGCATGGATACACGCTCTATAGAGTCCCCCTACCACAGGCGTCGAGGGATGCGTATTATCGGGGGAAGGCTGATGCCTTAATCCTAACTGGGCCGGAGACGGGCGCTGAGGCCAGCGTGGATGACTTGAGGATCGTTAGAGAGGCTCTACCAGATGCTCCTATCCTCGTTGGGAGTGGAGTGAACTCGGATAACGTGGAGGCCATGCTTAGATACGCTGATGGAGCGATAGTCGGAACATACTTTAAGAGAGATGGAGTGATAAGCAATCCAGTCGATCCTATGAGGGTTAAGAAGCTTATGGAGATCGTGAAGGAGATTCGCCGAGCCCACGGCCGATGAGCCCCTCAACAACCTTAACGGCGTCGAGCGCCTCAGCGACATCGTGAACCCTAATCCCATGCGCTCCAAGGATGACCGCCATCGCCTCAGCCGCTATCGAGGATGCGAGCCTCTCCTCAGGCCTATCCCTACCCGTGATCGCTCCTAGGAAAGACTTTCTAGACACTCCGACGATTATCGGCTTACCTAAGACCCTCAACCTCTTCAAGCCTCTTAAGAGGCTTAGGTCGACCTCAAACCATGGGAGCCCCGTTGAGCGGTGGAAACCTATCCCAGGATCTACTATGATTCTATTCGGCTCAACCCCATCCCTCACCGCCACCCGGATCGATTCCTTGAGAGATTTGACCGCGGCCATGGGTGCATCGCTTGAACTCCTTAGACTGCCTAGATTAGAGGCGCAGACTATCAGTGAGAGGCCGTGTTCGGCCACGAGTCTAGTGATCTCAGGCTGAGTCCTTAACCCTGTGACATCATTTATTATGTCTGCTCCAGCCCTTATCGCGGCCATCGCGGGCTTAAGCCTACTCGTATCCGCTGAGATCGGGATCTTGACCGCAGACTTGACCGCCTCGATCGCCCATGAGATCCTCTCCGCCTCAGCCTCCTCGCTGATGGAGGTCTCTAGATATGGCGCCGTAGACATGCCTCCAATATCTATCACATCCGCTCCATCTCGCTCCATCTTCCTCGCCGTCTCAGCCACGTCCTCATAGCTTAGCCTAACCGACCTTTTGTAGAATGATTCGGGGCTGACGTTGATTACGCCGATTATCCTCGTAGGGTAATCATCTCCGATCCACACATCTCCAAGCAAGCCCCTAATCTTCACGATCCTCCAGCCCAATCCATATGGTAAAAAGGGAGATATTTACTCTGAGGTTGAGTTGAAGCGTTGCGGTAGATGCGGCAGGGATGTGGAGGAGGCCGTATACGTCGATTATATGGGGAGATGGCTTTGCAGAGACTGCTTCATCGATTTTTATGAGAAGAAGCTCAGGAACACGGTTCTCAAGTATAGGATGTTTGGTCCAAAGGACTCGATCGGAGTGGCGGCCTCGGGTGGGAAGGATAGCATGGCCATGCTCATGGCCCTCAACCGAATATTTCCAGAGCTTAAGATCAAAGTGATCCACATAAATCTCGGGATAGGGGATTATTCAAGAGATTCCGAGGAAGCCGTTAGAAGGATCTGCGATAGGCTTGGGATCGAGGCGATAATATACGATCTCAAGGAACGCGAGGGATTCACCCTCCCAGATCTGATGAAGACCTCGTATAAGAGGAGGATATGCGGGGCATGCGGGATAATTAGGAGATATCTTCTAAATAGGATCGCTTGGGAGAGTGGATCGGAGATCCTCGCGACGGGCCACACCCTAGATGATACGGTCGAACTACTCTTCGAACTATACTTGAATGGGAGGATAGATGAGATAGTTAGGGTTAAGCCCGTGCTTGAGGGCGGCGATAGGCTCGTGAAGAGGGTTAAGCCCTTGATAGAATTGACCGATCAGGAGAATAAGTATTATGCCGACCTCACAGAAACACCCTATAGCGACCTCGAATGCCCGCTCGTAAGAGGATCGAGGATGCTTAGGAGGAAGAAGCTCATCTCAAGGATTGAGGAGGAGATCCCGAGATTCAAGCACACATTCTATAAGTCTCACATCAAGAGATTTCTACCAAAGCTTAAGGAGCTCGTCGAGAAACCAGAGCTCAAGGCTTGTAAAATATGTGGGATGCCGACGATAGGCGACACCTGTAGCTATTGCAAGCTCGTGTCGAGAGTTCTTGAGGTGATTGAGGGATGAGCCGTAGAAGGATTGAGGAGGAGATATTTGAGAGGATCGCGTCAAGGGTGGTTGTGCTTCTCTCAGATCGAGGGATAAGCCCCATGAGCTTGACGATCTCGGCGTTCGCGGCGACTATAATCTCCTCAATCCTATACCTCTACGCCTCATCGAATCGACTACTCTATCTTCCAGCGGCCATAACCTTGGCCTTATCGGGATTTCTAGACGCGGTCGATGGAGCCGTTGCTAGGAGGATGGATGGGACCAGCAGGCTTGGAGCATTCTTAGACTCGGTCTTCGATAAGCTCGGCGAATGCCTTATCCTAGTCGCGATAATCTGCTCAGGTGCCGTCGACATTCTATGGGGGTCTATAGCCTTGGCCTCATCGATCCTCGTAAGCTATGTTAGGCATAGGGCTGAACCCCTTGGGGTGAATCTTAAGGGGGTTGGAGTCGCGGAGAGGGCTGAGAGGATGATCATATTGATAATCGCATCGCTCATTACGCCATTCATGAAAGACGCCTTAAACTACGGGATCATCTTGATAGCGGTCTTAGCATCGATAACCGTTGCTTGGAGGATAATCTACGCAGTCTCTAAGCTGAGGGCTTAGTCGTATGCTCTCTTAAACCTGATCACCCCATCCTTGAACTCGAGTTCATAGACCTCGTTGACATCGAGCTTAACCCCTAGAAGCTCATACTCCTCCTCAGTGAGGAATAGGGTCATCTTAGGTCTCAATCCACCGATACTTGGAAGGAATCCCATGGATTGAAATTGATGGAGTAGGTCTTGGATCATCCTCTGGGCTATCACCGACTCCTCTGGAGCTCCAACGATCCTTACAGGCTGCCTTGAGATCCTCCTCTCCTCAACTAGCTCTATTAGCTTGCCGAACCTGCCGGTCTCGGGATCTCTTATACTTGAGACCCTGTGAACCCTTACTAGAACCATTCTAGCTTCACGCTATCCCCTTTCCTCAAGATCCTCCAAGTATTTACGGTATTCATCTGGCTCCATTAAGTCCTCAAATCCCCTCTCCTCTTCAAGCTCGATCTTAGCTATCCAACCATCTCCATACGGATCATCATTAACGAGTTCAGGGGAATCAACCAGCTTTGAATTAACTTCAATCACCTTCCCACTCGCAGGAGTATAGACCTCGGCCGAGGCCTTCACGGATTCTAGGGTTGCTATGGCCTCACCCTCCTCAACCCTCTGACCAATGGTTGGGAGCTCAACGTAAACCACCTCTCTAAGCTTCTTCTGACCATAATCCGTGACCCCTATCGTGATCACATTCCCCTCAACCTTGATCCATTCATGATCTCTTGTATATAGGAGCCCATCTGGAACCTCATATTCCTCCGCCATGAGCCATCCTCCGACAGTATGCGAACTATCCCCCTATCTATAAATGTTAGCCCATCATCTAAGCAGGTCTCGGATACTCTTATACTCGCCCTTCCTATAATAGAGGATCTTCGTCTCAAGCCTCACACGCATCCCAAGATACTCGAATAACTGCATCAACATCTCGCCCGTGATCTTCCCGGAAAACTCCCCCCTCATGATCTTCAAGGCTATGATCATAACGATCCTCCTCGCGGCCTCGGGATACTGTTCTAGAGCCGCATCCAATACCTCCTCGCCTCTATCGGCTAGATGTTTCTTGACGAGCTCGTATGCATCCTTGAAGCTTAACCTCGTTCCACCCTTCTCCTCTCTCCGCTTCTCACGTGACTTCATGAGCTCCCTTAGCTTCTTGAGCCTCAGCATCTCCAGCTCTAAGTCGTCTTCCATTTCTGGATGAAACTGGAATGCTCTTCAATTTTAAGCTGTTGGAGATCCCTTTATATCATCGCCTAACCCCAAGCCTAATCCCTCTAAGCCTCACCGACGGCCCACCAAACCAGACTGGAACGCTTTGAAGAGGATCGCCCTTGCCACAATAGCCCGCGGAGAACTTGAGATCTCTTCCAACGGCATCTATCGATGAGTAGAATCCCTTGGTTGTAAGTTCTAGAACTGGATTTCTCACGGGCTCGCAGATCTCTCCATTCCTGATCCTATATGCCTCGACCCCAACATATCTTTGATTCCATCTCCTATCGTCGATATTCCACTCTTGATAGCTCTTGATGTAAACCCCATCCCTAACATCTTCGATTAGTTCTTCGAGGCTGTGGTCTCCAGGCTTCATATACGTGTTGGCCATCCTTATGATGGGCTCAGAATCATAGCTATCGGCTCGTGCAGATCCATTACTCTTGACCTTGAAGATTGCGGCGGTCTCCCTATTATGGAGGAGTTCTTTTAGAACACCGTTCTCGATAAGCCTCCTCTCCCTAGCCTCCACCCCCTCATCATCATAGAGATAGTAGCCGAACGAGTTTCTCAAGGTTGGGTCATCGACGACCGTGACCACATCCGATCCTATCCGCGTCCCGAGAAGCTCCGGCTTGACATAGCTCTCCCCACCTTGAGCCGCCTCCCTCCCGAGGACCCTATCCGCCTCTCCTGGATGCCCTGCCGATTCATGGCATGCCAAGCCCACGATCTCCGATCCAACGACCACGTCAACTGGATCTCTTGGAGGCTCAACTCCTTTTAGGAGAGCCTTTGAGATGGCTTCTGCTTCATGCCTTAATCTCTCTGGAAGCCTCCAGGCCTCGATCGCCTCCCACCCCCTAGACTCTCCAAGCTCCTCAAATCTCTGAATAGTCCCATGCTGTGGACTGTGAGCCGTTATCAGATATTCTGCCATAACCCTTGGAATCCTATGATACACGTTCGCCCCATCGCTCGTGATGAGATGCTTTTCAGTATCCCATCTACCGATCTCGAACAGCCTTGATGGAAGTTTTACCCCAAGCCTCTCACAAGCCTCGACAGCATATCCATCGACCTCCTTAAGGAAGTCTATCTTCGCATCTACATCGACCGCCTCAAACCTTATCCTAGGCTTAACCTCGACCCTGGCCCTCGATGGCTTCTCCTCGCTCATTGAGATCTTCCCACCGAGCTTTGAGGACGCCTTAGCTATCGAGACAGCTGCTTTAACGATCCTCCTAACAGACTCCTTCGTTAGATTGCTGGTTGAGGAGAATCCAAGTGAACCATTAACTAGCACCCTAACCCCGATACCCCTGCTAACGCTCCTAGCCGAGATCTCCGGGGAGCCATTCTTTAAGATGACGCTCTCGGTTAAATCTCTCTGAAACCTCGCCTCAGCATAATCGGCTCCAAGCCTCCCAGCATAATCGACCGCAAGCTCAAGCAAGTCCTCAAACATCGAAGCTCGACAGAGAATAGAAACGGTGAAATTAAATCTTCTCTCTCAATAGCTCGGATAAGGTTTCCATAGAAGTGATCCTAGCCAGGTATCGTATAAATAAGATGTAGCGGGGCCTGGATTTGAACCAGGGATCTCCGGGTTATGAGCCCGGCGGGTTAACCTGGCTACCCTACCCCGCTTTTCCAGCTCCAACCTATATTATCTCCCAGCTCCTAATATACCTTAGACTCTCTCCATATTGCTCTGCTTTTCAGCGATATTTTTTCAGTTTCCCCCGAATTTTTGCGAAGTTTCTTCGCAGAATACTACTCTATAGTATTTTGATGCTCTATCCACGCCTATATCGCATTGAATTCTTCAAGAGTGGCGAGGCCAGGGTCATGAGTTATATTTTACACTAGATTTATCCTCGACATAGCCGATCCAGATCATTCAACCTTTAGAGGGTGTATGATGGCTGCTCTTCTGGAGGCTTCTCCTCCTCAGCCACTTTCTCTTCCTCGACCTCCTCCACGGCCTCAACCTCTTCAGCGGGCTTCTCAACGACCTCCTCAACCTTCTCCTCGACTTCCACTCCTGGAGGGGTCTCCGGCTTCTCGTCGCATAGCTTGTCTAGATCCTGTTTGAGGAGCATCGCCGCTACTAGGGCGAGTATGGATCCCGCCCTCATCCTCGCGGGTATCGCTGGGGCTATTGCTTGGGCCAAGTTCGCTATCAGCCTCCTCCCAGTAAACTTCTCCTTATTCTGAGGCCACCACCTACAAGCTCTCGTCAGGATCCTATTCCAATATCTCTTGAGGAACTCCTCTCCACTCCTTCTCAAGGGCTCCGTTGCCAGGGTTATGCTTTGGGTGAAGAAGGCTGTTTTATCGACCCGTCTCGGAACCTTCGCCCTAGCGAGCTTAGCGGCATCCTGAACCTCCTTGACCTGCGCACCTAGGATTGAGTAGAGTTCTCCTAGATCGAGTTCGAGGAGTGTTTCAGCCCTTCTCGCCTCCCTCACGACAGCCTTTCCAAAGAGATCAACCTTGGGTTTGGCCGCTCTCTTCACACGCTTAACCTTTCTTCGCCTCATAACGGATAAAATTACTCATGATAGGTATATAATATTTTTCGCCTTCACGTCGGAGCTTTCTCTAAGAAGTTGGTTTATAAGTTTGGAACTTAAGCCGATTGATGGATGATCCTCTGGATAGGGTTGGATGACACGGACTCGAAGAGGGGTGGATGCACAACCTATGTCGGAGCCTTACTCATCCGAAGGCTTGAGAGGCTTGGCCTGAGGTTGATCGGCTTCCCGAGATTGATTAGGCTGAATCCAAACTGCCCCTTCAAGACTAGGGGGAACGCAGCGATAGCCCTCAAGCTTAGAGGAGAATACTCTCCTAGGGTGGAGGAGCTCGTGGCCGAGGTCGTCGAAGAATATGCTGAGCTTGGGGAGGAGGGAACCGAGCCAGGCGTGGCCTTCCTTGAGGGAGAGCCTCCAGAAGATTTGAGGAGATTTTATTGGCGCGCTGTCTGGGAGATTATACCGCTTAAGGATGCCTTCAAGCTCGCTGAGAGGATTGGGGCGAGACTGCTCTACTACAAGGATGGGAGAGGGGTTGTCGGCGCCTTGGCCGCGATCGGAGCAGATCTCAAGGCCGGCAAGACCTATGAGCTCATAGCCCATAGGAGGAGGGATTATTGGGGAACGATCAGGCATATAGATCCAAGATCCGTCTTCGAGATGGATAAGGCCACGAGACCATACACCTTCGATAATGTGGACTACGAGTCTGGGGAGATCCGGATAGCCCCACATACCCCATGCCCAGTCCTCCTAGGAATTAGGGGGGTGGATCCAGAGGTCTTGAAGAGGGCGTTTAGGATGTTGAGGATAGGCGAGCCCGTTGAGATGGTGACGATCTTCGAGACCAATCAAGGAACCGATGTTCATCTAAGGCCTGCGAGAATAGCTCAGCTGAGGGATGGGATGAGCGCTATAGTCACGGGAAGGGTCTTGGAGAAGCCTAGATATGAGGTGGGTGGCCACGTCTTCTTCAAGCTAAGCGATGGGACGGGAGAGTTGACCTGCGCGGCCTACGAGCCCACCAAGAGCTTTAGGAATGTTGTCGCGAAGCTCCTCCCAGGCGATGAGGTGACCGTTTATGGAGCGGTAAAGCTCAAGCCCCAAGGCTTAACCCTAAACCTGGAGAAGATCCATGTGAGGAAGCTCGTGGAGGCGGTCGTTAAGAGACCTCCTAGATGCCCTAGATGTGGTAGGAGGATGGAGAGCGTGGGGACGGGCAAGGGATATAGGTGTAGGAGGTGTGGGGTGAGGGTTGGGCCGGAGGCGGTGGAGGTCATCAAGCTTCCCAGAGAGATAGATACTGGATTCTATGAGGTTCCACCCTCGGCGAGGAGACATCTAGCCAAGCCCTTAAGCCTTCAGATCTAGGTCTCCTTAGACACCACGAGCATCGTTAGGGTGCTCCTAACCTTATCCAGCCTCCGTCTGAGGGCGTCCTGAAAAATCTCAGGACGCTATCCTCCAGGAGATCACTTCCTTAAGCTTATTCATGGACTCGGCCTCAACCTTCGCAACTATGTCGTAGAGTCCATAGACGATATACGCCTCCTTCACGTTCGGCACCTTATTCAGCTCATTCAAGATCTCCTCCTCAGCTCCTATCTCAGTATTGATCAAAACGAACGCGGTTGGCATGGTTAATATAGTGGTGAATTGCGTAATAAGCATTCCGATAAGAGATTTAAGAAATGGTTTGGTATTGAGCGGGTGGATAGGGCTGGGATAATGGTCGCGAGGGCGATCTACAGCTTCGCCTGCATAAATTGCGGTGGAGAGATACTCGATGAAAGGTTGCTCAAGCTAGGGTTATGTGAGAAGTGCCTATCGGATGTTGGAGACATAGATCTCCAGCAAGCGATAGAGGTCTTGAAGTCGAGTGGAAGATTGAAGAAATTGAGGGAGATCTCAACCCTCTACACGAGCTATCTCGAGTTTAAGGAGTTCTTCAGAAGGGCGGTTGGGTTTGAGCCTTGGGCACTCCAAGAGGTCTGGGCCAAGCGCATACTCTTAGGGGAGAACTTCGCGATAGTCGCCCCTACCGGAATAGGTAAGACAGTCCTCGGATTGGTCATGGCATTATATCTCGCCTCAAAGGGTAAGAGATGCTATGTTATCGTCCCGAGCAGCATCCTAGCTCAACAGCTCTATGAAAAGGCTGAGAGATTCGCCGAGAGGGCTGGGATTAAGTCCGTCGAGATAATCGCATATCACGCGGGATTAAGTAGAGGTGAGAAGGAGGAGGCGTTAAAGAAGATCTCCAGCCCCAGAAGCCTCCTGATAACCACCGATAGATTTCTGGTGGATCGCTTCGAGAACCTCAAGGGAAATGTATTCGACTATGTATTCGTCGATGATGTCGACTCATTCCTGAAGTCTCCGAAGAACATCGATAGAGCTGTAAGCCTCCTCGGATTCGATCCAGAGATAGTTGATCAGGTCTTGAAGCTAATCGAGCTTAGGAGGAAGATTGCTAGAGGATTCGACAAGGATCTCCTGAAGGAGTATGAGAGGGTGGAGAGGATCGTTGAGAGGGAGAAGAGGAAGAGGAGGGGATTGCTGGTTGTTTCGGGGGCGACTCTCAGGGGTAAGCGGACCAAGAGGCTTATGATCTTCAGAGAGCTCCTCGGATTCGAGGTTGGAAGACTTCCAGAGTTCGTCCGAAACATAGAAGACCTATACATCGAGCCTAAGAAAAGCGATCTAGTCGATGAGGCGATAAGCCTCGTCAAGAGGCATGGACCTGGATGCCTGATATTCATCCCACAAGCCCTTGGAAAGGATTTCGCAGCCGAGGTCGCCGAGAGATTTGAGAGGGCTGGGATAAGGGTCCATCTGTATGAGAAGATGGAGGCGAATATCCTCCAGAGATTCTGCGATGGAGAAATTGACGCAATGGTTGGGATAGCTAGCCTCAGAAGCCCCTTAGCGAGAGGGATAGACCTGCCCGAGAGGATAAGGTATGCGATCTTCATAGGGGTTCCGAGGAGGGAGATGACCATATCGAAAGACGAGTATAATCCGACAAGGATCCTAACCCTAATCTACAACATAATGCCGATCCTTGAGAAGCGGCTGAAGGATGAGGCCGAGGCCGTTGCCGCCAAGCTCTCAAAGATAGTTCCATTAAACAAGGAGCTCATGGAGAGGATTAGGGAGGCCGTCGAGAGGGGTGAGAGGCTCGAGGGATTTGAGGGATATGCTGAGGACGCGATAATCGCTGGTAGGGAGTTCTTGAAGAAGGTTTTGACGGATGAGCTTATAGAGAGGATTAGGAGAGAGCTCG
Organism: uncultured Nitrososphaeria archaeon; assembly: GCA_964451435.1. Lineage (GTDB taxonomy): Archaea > Thermoproteota > Nitrososphaeria_A > Caldarchaeales > Wolframiiraptoraceae > AUK039. The sequence continues at coordinate 19,265 of CAYVHW010000006.1, forward strand.
ACATATCGATAAAGCCCATCGAAGATGGATTCTCGCTGATAATCCCAGACGCATCTGGATACATTCAAGCATCTGGGAGAACCTCAAGACTTTACGCATATGGGGTTACCAAGGGGATGAGCATAGTCTTGGTGGATGATCCGAAGGCGTTCAAAGGATTAGCGTCCAGACTTAAGGTGATGTTGGAGGAGCTCGAGTTCGAGCCATACGATGGGAGGAAAGCCGAACTGGTTTTCAAGGAGATAGACTCCGAGAGGAAGATAATTAGAGAGCTTAAACTTGGAACCGCGAAGATAAGGGTCAAGGACGTGATAAGATCCGCCTTGATGCTCGTCGAATCCCCGACAAAGGCTAGGACGATAGCATATCTATTTGGGAGGCCGTTTAGGAGGGAGGTTCAGGGGCTAACCGTCTATGAGACGAGCATAGGCGGGGTCATAGTCGGGGTGGCGGCGACCAAGGGACATCTAACAGACCTCATCATCGGCAGGGGAATACACGGCGTTGAGATGATGAATGGTAGGTTCATCCCAATCTATGGATCGATCAAGAGATGCCTGAAATGCGGGGAGCAATGGGCCGATGGAGAATCATGCCCATCATGCGGGTCAAAGGAGTTCGTCGACAAGACCCAGATAGTCGAGGCGATCCGAAAGCTCGCAACCCAATACAACGACATCTACCTCGCAACCGACCCGGACGCCGAGGGAGAGAAGATAGCATACGACCTGATGTGCTTGATCAAGCCATATAATCCTAGGATCTATAGGCTTGAGTTCCACGAGGTCACGAGAAGGGCCTTACTCTCGGCGGTCGAGAATAGGAGGGATGTTAAGCTAAGCCTAGTCGAGGCACAGCTACTTAGGAGGATCGAAGATAGGTGGATAGGATTCGAGCTAAGCATGAAGCTCTGGGATAGGTTCAAGAGTAGATGGCTATCGGCTGGAAGGGTTCAGACCCCAGTTCTGGGATGGATCGTGGACGTGACCGAGAAAGCTAGGAAGAAGAGAAACCTCCTAAGGATAAGGTTGAAGGATGGGCCGATGATAGAGTTGCTCGACCCCGAGAACCTCGATGAGATCAAGGAGATGTGGGAGGAGGGGAGGCTTAAAGTCAGGGTTAGGGATGTGAGCTATGAGGAGAGGGTCGTCAACCCATTACCGCCCTACACAACGGACTCATATCTCAAAGATGCCTCACTCTACCTAAAGCTGTCCTCGATGGATGCCATGAGAATAGCTCAAGAGTTATTCGAGGCGGGGTTGATAACCTATCATAGAACAGACTCGACGACCGTTTCCCAAACTGGGATAAATGTCGCGAAGAGCTATCTTGAGCAAACTCATCCCGAAGACTTTGTTCCAAGAACCTATAGGAGGGAGGGGGCGCATGAATGTATCAGACCCGTTAAGAGCTTGGACGCGGATAGGCTGAGATATTATATGAGGATGGGGATAATCAGGATTCCTAGGAAGTTAAGCGACCTACACTTCAAAGTATATGATCTGATCTTTAGGAGGTTCATCGCCAGCCAGATGAGACCCGCGAAGATCCTAACCCAGAGATATGTCGCGGACGTGTTGGGGAACCTGGTCGAGGCCTCAAGCGATGTCAAGATAATAGAGGAGGGATTCATGAAGCTATTCCCGACGACTAGGATTAGGAAGGAGGTGAGAGAAGGTGAGTATGATGTCGAGGATCTCTCGGTCAAGAGGATACCCGCCGCCAGGCTGCTCAGCGAGGGAGATGTCGTGGCCATGATGAAGGAGAGGGGGATTGGGAGGCCGAGCACCTATAGCAAGATTATCCAAACCCTATTCGATAGAGGATATGTGATCGAGAGGGGTGGGAGGTTGATAGCGACCAAGAAGGGGAAGGCTGTCTACAACTTCCTAAGCCAGATGTTCCAGAAATATATCTCGGAGGAGCTTACGAGGAAGCTTGAGGAGGAGATGGACATGGTTGAGAGGGGTGAAGCAGATTACCAAGAACTCTTGAGGAGATTGTATGATGAGGTGATGGAGATAAAGAAGACTCAGATAGCGGTGGGCTGAAGACCTTGAATAAAGCCAGCTATAGAGTCCTTGGTGAAGGGATCTTAGTCTCAACAAAATCTCTTGGAGAGCTGGGAGACCTCGACGCGATAATCTTTGACTGCGATGGAACCCTAATAGACGTCGAGGACTCATATTACCTCACAATTAGACTGACTGCGTCGATAATCTTGAAGGAGATCTATGGAGTGGAGGTAAAGCTTGGAAGAGATGTAAATCAAGTGATAAAGTTGTTGAAGATGCTTGGTGGATTCAACGACGATGTTAACACGGTCTCGATAATAGCTCAAACGATCTTAGCGTTCTCGCCGAGGGAGCATGTAAGGCGTGGGAATTTAGATCGTGTAGATATAAGCATCTTCTTGGAAGATGTATCTAGGGATCGAAGCTGGCCTGAATTCGTCTCAGACGCCCTCCAATGGATTATGAACAAATGCTTAGAGCTTTATGGAAGATATGCCACGAGAGAGGATCTCGAAAACATCCTCGATGAAATCGCTTCGAGTAAGGGTAAGGAGAAGGTACTCTCAGACTTCCGGAACAATATCTGCAATGGATCTCCCTCAAACATGCTTTCTAGGCTCTTCAACGAGATATTTGATGGAGAGGAGATAATCAAGAAGCTTGGAGAGGAGCCTAGATATGTTCGCTGGGATGGGGCGATTAGAAACGATAAGCTATTGGTTCGGGAGGAGACTTTGAGAGATCTCTCGGAGATGTTTGATGGTAGGTTGGGGATCCTGAGCGGAAGGAGGAGGTGGGAGGCCGAATACGCGTTAAACGATCTCCTAAAGTATTTCGATTCAAGGGCCATGATATTCTCAGATGATCCAAGCTGGTGTGAGAAGCCTGATCCGATGGGACTCATTAGATGTTCACGCCTCTTAAACTCTAGTAGGATCCTATATGTTGGAGATTCCTCTGAAGACCTATTGATGGTAAAGAATGCTCTGGAGAAGGGGTTGAATTCTTCGATGGCGTCCGTCTTGACCAACGACTTCTCCCTCAACTACTTCATCGAGATGGGCGCAGATATAATCGTGGAAGACATTAACCTCCTTCCAAGAGCCTTAAGCGGTAGACCTTGGAGCCCATTCAAGCTTCCATAACTCTCTCCGAATACTTATATAGGTGGTGGATCAGTAGAAGTTCATGGAAGAGGTTAGGCTAAAAAGAAGGGGAGCATTATTCAAGGATGAAGAGGGCGGACTGTTACTCGTAAACGACGACAATCAGGCATTCAAGGTCGACGAGGTCGTGGCCTATATCTGGAGTATTTGTGACGGTAAGACTGTGAATGAAGTCGTGATGGAGTTCGCGAAGATAAGCAACGTGGAGGCGGATGAGGTCAGGCAGCCATTAATGAGCTTATTGGAGAAGCTTAGATCCGTCTCCCTGATAGAGTAGGTTAATTGGCTTAACGGCGGATCGGCTTTATCTATAATAGGTTGAGATATGATGTTTTCATGAAGATGAGCCAAGAATTCCTTCTAGATCTCCTCAAGGCCACGATATCCCTCTTCATAGTCGTCGACCCATTCGGAAACATTCCCATCTTCGTAGGGCTGACCAGCGATATGGATTCTGAGAGGAGGGCTAGGGCTTTCAGGATGGCGGTCATAACAGGCTTCATACTCCTAATGATCTTCGCGATAGCTGGGAGATGGGTTCTCAAGATATTCAACATAACCCTCTATAGCTTCAGGATAGCGGGAGGAATACTCCTACTATTCCTAGCATTGGAGCTATTGATGAGGGAGAAGGTTTACGCAAAGATCTCCCCCGAGGAGTCTGGAGCGGTTCCTCTAGGGGTCCCATTACTGGTGGGTCCAGGCGCGATAACGGCCACGATAATAAACTTGGAGAGCGTGGGATTCTCGGCGACGGCGATCTCGGTCGCGATCGTCTGCATAATCACTTGGATCGTCTTAAAATTCATCGAACCCATTCACAGACTTCTCGGGAAAGTTGGGTCGACGGTTGTCTCGAAGGTTATGGCCATGCTATTAGCAGCGATAGCGGTTCAATTCATCCTTGAAGGAATCTCGGAATATCTCTCAGAGATCATGTGATGGGCTACCTGGGGGCCTTAATACACCTTAAGATAAAATATGCCATGAACAATGTCACTGAGGATATTTCCGCAACGGCCGCCCTCGTCAGGATTCCCGTGGATGTCTTGATGAAGAAGTATAGTGGCCAGATAAGCGCGTAGAGGGCGAATATGCTCAATATGGCCTTGCTCCTAAGCTCTATCGAATCCGCCAATATCGTTAGACCCATGCAGATGAAGATAGCGACCGATACGAGGAAGTGTAATCTGCCATAGACCTCATCGAACGCGGCTATCATCTGGAGGAGGAATCCTGAGACGGCGAATAATATCCAGCTGATCCTCGAGCTACGTCTAACATAGTTTAACGCTAGTAGAATCATTAGGAGGCCGACCAAGAGTAGGCCGAAGTTGAATTGGGCAGCGACCTCGCTCTTAACGGAGTTTCCCAAGTCGCTCAGCGCATTCCTCCTCCAGTCAAACCAATCCACAAACATTATCGAATAGTAGAGCGATGAGAAGAAGATCAGAGCTATCAGGACTCCTGCGATCAAGGGCTTAAACGCGGCCATCGAGATCAGCTTTCATCGCCTTGAGATAAACCTTCTGGTCAAGCAAAACATCTAATGATTAATGAAATGATCGAAGTCGAGCTTGAAGATCATCGAGAGAACTGAGCTCGATGAGAAGCTCCTCGACTACATCAGGGGCTTGACGCCGCATTTCTTTCGAGGAGTATGTTCATCAAATTTCAGCGGATGATGAGATAAGCCCCTTAAATGCGCCGATTAAGAAGTTTTCGAGAGCCGCCGCCGCTAGGAGTAATATGGCAGATATACCCATGCTTATGAGAAGCCATTTGATCTCGCTTCTAAACCTTCTCCTGATTAGCGAGTATGAGAAGATTATCCCCTCTGAGGCCGCGACACCATATCCCAAGAACTCCATCAATCCATAAACCATCATTATTGAGAATAGGATGAATATTGCGGGATGTATTCCGGATTTGGTCGAGATATATCCCAAGAACTTACCAGTCTGAAATATCACATAGCTCGTTATACCCACCCCTATGAAGGGTATGAAGGAGAGTAGCGCGATCATGAGGTTGTTCATGAAGATTCTGAAAGTCGAGAGATTTTCCGTCAAATCCTCAAACTGCTTCATGAACTGTCTCGCCTCCTCTCCGCTCAAGGGCATGGACGAGCCTACTCCAAGTATTATGAAGAGGATTATGGTCGCGAGGATCGCAAATAGAATCCTATTGATGGGCTTCAGTCTCCGATTAAATGATCCTCCCCTATCCAAACTTCTCATCCAGCCTTCTCTTAATCTCATGGTAGGCGGCGTTAATATCCTTAAGCCTCTCGATTCTATGGAGGATCAGCGGATTCACGCCCCTCAAGATCGATGTGTAGAGGGAGATGTAGTCTGAGAGCATGAAGAGCTCGATTATCTCCTCGAAATAACTCTTAGATCTTGCCCTCAACTCTAACACTCTATCCTCTCCAAGCAGTCTACTCAAAGCCTCAATCGTCTTCGAGATCTCATAAGGCTCCCTGAAGCTTCTCGGAACGATTATCAGTCCATCTCTGGGGATCGCCTCTATATCGTTATGCAAGGCCTCGGGGATCTCTGCGTAATGGCAGAGGAGCTTCGCATTCTCATTAAGCTCGCACTTCAACCTATACCCCGGCAACCCAACCTCCCTATACACGTAGATTATCGGATGCGACTTAGAGATCCTTATCGCCGCCTCCTTCGCCGGATTCTCATCGACCCCCTTATCCCTCTTCAACCCCTCTTGAAATTCTCTAATCTCATCTAGGTTTATCCTAGCGAGGTCGAGGCCTAGGTTCTCCAAGTATCCTAGGATCGCTCCAAGCATGTCTGGGAAAGCGTATCGTGGATGGATTCCGCCCCTAACCCTTATGACCTTGAATCCGAGCCTCTCGCCTAACCTCGCCAACCTGCCATCCGAGGTCACGGCGACGAGCCTACTATCTTGATCGAGGAATCTTAGTAATGAGTTCAAGGTCTCGGAGGTGTTTCCTGAATAGCTTATCGCTATAATCAAGTCCCATTCACCAGGTGGAGCCGTATACTCCTTTGAGACTTGACCGGCTATTCCCTTGGATGAGAGAATCTCCGCAGCTACGTCGCAGACTATTCCAGATCCTCCCATGCCTAAGAGGAGAACCCTCTTAACATCGATCTCCTCAGCCTTCACGGATCTCCCGGATCTCAATCCATCCATGAATGCGTCAATATATCCATCCACGAGCTCGAATGCCTTGCGATAATTCTCCTCCCTATACACCCATTCGCCATCAAGCAGGTAATGCTTCACGGCTCATCGCCTCTAATCGGGCTGAATTCTCCCCCAAGCTCCATAACGATCTTCTTCAAGGATTCCGCCACTTTTTCAACCCTCCTCTCAGCGGTCTTAAGCCTATTCGCAGCCGAGATTAGTTGTAGCCTGATCATGGATCTCCCCTCCTCCATCCTTGGATGAGACTTTATATACACATCTGGATTCCTCGATCTAAGGATCTCAATCCTTGGGGCTAGGGTGGATTCAGCTACCCCTCTGGCCTCGAACCATCTCTCAACCCTAAAGATCTTCTTCAAGCTTTTCCTGATCAAGGGCTCGACCTCATTCTCGAAGATATTCTTAAGCTCTGAGGGGACTCCAGGCAAGCACACTATCCTAGCCCTCCCAGATCTTAAGAGGACTCCTGGAGCAGATCCAACCTCATTCCTTAAGGGTTTCCCACCTCGTGGAAGCATAGCCATCTTCCTTCTTTGAGGGGTTAGCTCCGGAGAGGGTATAATCCCCCTCTCATATAATTCCTTATATCTTCTCTTAAGCATCTCAAGCGCTCTCCTATTCAAGACGAGTTTTCTCTTAAGAGCTTTCGCGACGCCCCTGAGAGTTAGGTCATCATAGGTAGGCCCAAGCCCCCCACTAGTTATTATCCAATCTGCACCGCTCTTGATAGACTCTCTAATCGCCCAGGCGATCTCATCTACATCGTCTCCAACCGTTATCATCCTATCAACCCTCCCGCCCATCGAGGTTATCCTCTCAGCGAGCCACCTGGAATTCGTGTCTAGGATCTTTCCATCGAGTATCTCGTAGCCGACCGTGATCAGGTTGAACCTCGTCTGCCTAAGGCCTGGAAACCTCATTTTCGAGTTTAAGCCTCTCTCCAGCTATTTTAACGTCATCTAACTAGAGAAAGGTTAATTTTCCGGATAGGCTTCAAATAAGATTAGGACCATTCATCATGGTGTAGGCCCTTGTCGCAGTGGAAGATTTTTGAACCATCGCTCGAAGGCGAGTATGCTAGAGTCATTAAGGAGCTTTTAAGTAGGGATGGAGAGGAGGTCGCTAAGAAGTGCGGGGTCATCTACCTGCCTCCAAGATCTAAGAGGGGGCGTGGAAGATTCATCGTGAACCTCTTAACGAAGACCTATTCAGTTGAGCTTGATAGGGGGGAGATCGTCGACCTCATAGCTGGAAGGGAGATTAGGGGGGAGATAGCCCTCTTAATAGCCAGATACCTCTGCTACTCATCGGGCGGTGGGAGGAAGGAGGACTGGATACCCTATGATCGATTCCCAGGGTCGAAGCAGTATCGAAGCCTATTCGATAGATATGTTATAAGGCCTTTCGCGAGGTCATTTGGATACGATCCCGAGAGGTATAAGGCTGTGTGTAAGAGGCTGGGGGGTAAGAGGGAGAGATTGGGAGGACTGAGCTATTCATTCAACTTCCTCCCAAGGGTTAGGATCTTAACCCAGCTCTGGAAGGCGAAGAAAGAAGACTACATACCTCCAACCGCGAACCTCTCATTCAACCACTCCGCGAGATACTATCTCTCGGTTAGAGATTTATTCTTGGCCGGTAGGATTATGGTCGAGCTTATGGAGGCGGAGGCCAAGAAGTTGGAGAAGAGGTGATCTTTGGAGGTCAAGTAAATGCTTGAGGGAGTTAGGGGAGCTTTTTCAAGGCTCGTCGAGAACATCAAGACCAAAAGCCTATCCGAGAAGGACGTAGAGAGATATGTGAATGAGTTTAAGCTCCAGCTGGCCTCGAACGATGTAGCTCTAGAGGTCGCTGAAAAGCTAGGAGAGGAGCTATCCAAGAGGTTGAGATCGATAAGATTCAAGAGGTTCGGCGGGGCTGAGGAGGAGGTGGAGAAAATTCTGGAGGAGATCTTGGCCTCGACAATCCATGAGGCTGATGTGAACGACGTTTTGAAGAGGATTGAGGAGAAGAGGAGGAGTGGAGAACCCTTCATAATATTATTCGTCGGCCCAAATGGAAGCGGTAAGACCACAACCATAGTGAAGTTCGCGAAATACCTCAAATCTAGGGGATTCGAGTCGCTGATCGCCGCCTCAGACACATTTAGGGCTGGAGCGATAGAGCAGCTTAAGAGGCTCGCCGAGCCGATCGGGATAAGGGTTGTGAGCCAGAGATATGGGGCTGACTCGGCGGCCGTCGCGATGGACGCGGTGATGAGCGCTAGGGCAAATAGGATTCCAGTCGTCTTGATAGATACCGCTGGGAGAACCGAGATCGATCTAAACCTCCTCCAAGAGATGAATAAGATCAAGCGGGTCGTGAACCCCGATCTCGTCATCTATGTTGGAGACGCCTTGGCGGGAAACGTCGCAGTCGAGCAGGCTAGGAGGTTCGATGAGCATGTTGGGATAGATTATGCGATATTGGCCAAGCTCGACGCGGATGCTAGAGGGGGCTCGGCGATCTCGATAAGCTACTCGATAAACAAGCCAATCCTATTCGTCGGCGTGGGCCAAGACCTAGATAGCTTGAAACCATTTACGAGGAAGCTGATAATGGATTTGATCTTGAATAAGAGCTCTTGAAAAACTTAATCTTCATCCTAGACCACGAATATCGTGATGGCGTCGGTTAAGAAGGCTTTGGAGAGGTTGACGAGGAGGCAGCCTGGTCCTCTTCCATCATTCACGAGAACGCAGTTCATGGATTTGATCATGATCA
>CAYVHW010000007.1:0-27125 GCA_964451435.1 uncultured Nitrososphaeria archaeon
ATGGCCGAACTCTATGATCTGAAGATTAGGGTTGAGGGAGCCATGGATCAGCCGCTACCCTATGCGAGGATAACTCTTAAGAGAGGTGGAATTGAGCTCGGAACCTATAACGCTGACGAGGGAGGCTATCTAATCATACCAGACCTACCATTAAGCGATTACACGGCCGAGGCTGAGTGGAAGGGATTTAAGGGATCCACCACCATCACCAAGGATGATCTGAGGGCGGGTAGAGTTGCCGTCATCAAGCTCCCTCCATACACAGAGATCCTCGGAATACCCCTAACCTTCTCGTCGCTAGTAATACTCGTGCTTGGAATCATAGCGGGGATAGTTTTGATGGTGATCAGCTTGATGGAGTATATGATGTGGAGGGGCAGGAGGCTCGGAATCTACCTGCCGAAGAAGAAGTAGTTAATAGTTCCCAGATAGGCTATAAGTGGAGATGCTGAGTAGGGAGGATGCTCTAAAACTTCTAAGAGAGAATGTCAGGAATGAGAAGATGATCCTCCACATGATAGCAGTCGGGGCGATAATGAGGGAGCTGGCGAGATATTTTGGAGAAAATGAGGATCTCTGGGAGCTTGTCGGCCTCCTACATGACATAGACTATGAGAAGACGAAAAACGATCCATCAAGACACGGCCTCGTCGCCGAGGAGATCTTGGGAGACCTCATCCCAGAGGATGCCCTGAGGGCGATCAAAGCTCACAACTTTGAGAATACGGGGATTGAGCCGAGGACGAGGATGGAGAAGGCGCTAATAGCCTCGGACGCGGTCTCGGGATTGATTATAGCATGCGCCCTAGTCATGCCATCTAAGAAGCTTGAAGAGGTCAAGGTGAAGACCATCAAGAAGAAGTTTAAGCAGAAGGACTTCGCGAGAAATGTTAGCAGGGAGAGGATACTCTTCTGCGAGCAGATAGGGATACCGAGGGAGAAGTTCTTCGAACTAGCATTAAACGCGTTAAAGGGAGTCAGCGATGAGCTAGGGCTTTGAGAAGCTGTATAGTCGAGATCGTTACGCCGATCAGGGAGATCCATGAAATGGATGGAGTCCCGAAGAAGGTGGTCGAGATTATGATGGAATTTGTGAGGTGGAATCCAAAGAAGATCATTAGGAGAATGCTCCAGACAACGCGTCTTGCCTTAATGATCACATATATCAGTGATAAGGCGGTTATGGAGTTGAGAGATAGATAGATCTGGGCAGGTAATCCATCGAGCTTCGACGCGAGTAAATATGCTTCCGGATTTATGATGGCTATCATCAAGTCTCCAAACGCTATAACCATCAACAGGATTGCCAATGGATATCTCGTTAGTTTATCTATGGGCTTCATCTACCCTTAAACCTCGGCCTACGCTTGGATAGGAATGCATCTATACCCTCCCTTAGGTCTTCGGTCTCGAAGAGCCTTCCAAACGCCTCGGACTCAAACCTATATCCATCCTCGATCCTATAGGATCCCGCTAGATTTATGGCCTGCTTGAGTAGGTTGAAGGCTATCGGAGGACCTTCGGCGAGGGTCAGCGCAAACCCCTCAACCCTCTCATCAAAGTCTTCAGGTGGGATAACCATGTTCACGAGACCTATTCTCTCAGCCTCCTCGGCGGAGATCTTCTTCCCAAGCATTAGAAGCTCCTTGGCCCTTCCAAGTCCTATGAGCTTGACAAGCCTCTGAGTTCCACCGGCTCCAGGGATTAGACCTAATCTTATCTCGGGTTGTCCGAGTATGGAGTTGCTTGAGGCTAATCTGAAGTCGCAGGCCAAGGCTATCTCTAAGCCGCATCCAAGGCAATATCCCTTGATCGCCGCTATGGTGGGTTTTGGAAAGCTCTCGATGTCATCTATTATCTCCTTCCATCTCTTAGACTCCTTCTCGGCTTCCTCTCTACTCAATCCCTTGAATAGGTTTATGTCTGCTCCAACGGAGAAGGCGTTTTCCCCAGCCCCCCTGATCACGACAACCCTTACCTCATCATCTCCCTCAAGATCCTTTAGAACCTCGTCTAAGTCTTCCATCATCTCGCTGGTCAAGGCGTTCAATTTCTCAGGCCTATTCAATATTATCCAAGCTATCGGAGGCTTCCTCCGAAGAACCACTCTCTTCATCCTCTCGGATCCAGCCCTCTCCCCAACGCCCTCCGGCTTGAAGATCTCTTCAAGGTGTTCGTCGGGCTTATAGTATTCTGGGTCATAGGTCATCTTTCTTTCAAGCTCCTCGACAACCCTATGATAACCCACCTCTCTAAAGAATCCCATTATCCCCTTTGGGAAGCCTAATGCGAGTTTAGTCGCCTCATCGATCTCCTCCAGGGATGCTGCTCCAAGCTTCACAAGCCTTGCGATGATGTTCGCCGATGGAGCTAAGATGGCTAATGGATCAACTTTCTCCGATAGCTCTCTCGGCACCTCAGCCCTTCCAGCCCCTTCGCCAAGATACTTGTAGAAGCCTCTCCCAGATATTCTGCCCCACCACCCCCTCCCATAATACTCCTTGATCAGCGGGCATAGGAGTATCAGTCTTGGATCCCTCTTCTTAACCTCCATCATAGCCGAGTACACTATATCCAATCCGATGTAGTCCATGAGCTCGAATGGGCCCATCGGTAATCCAACTCTATACTTGATCGCTGAATCGACCTCGGCTATCTTGGCCTCCCCTCTCTTAACCGTCCACGCCGCCTCGTCTAGGATCGGCAACAATATTCTGTTTATGATGAACGCTGGTAGATCCTTTCTACAGATTAAGATCTCCTTACCCAAGCTCCTCACAAACTCTTCGGCGATCCTCAAGGTCTCCTCAGATGTCATCTCCCCTGGAATTATCTCGACGAGCTTTACGAGCTGTGGGGGATTGAAGAAGTGTATTCCTATGAACTTATCCGGCCTACTCGTCGCCGAGGCCAGTTCGGTTATGGGTATGGTGCTCGTGTTCGTGGATATTATCGCATGCTGTTGAGAGTTTTCGTCTATCTCGGCCAAGACCTTTCTCTTAATCTCAAGATCCTCTGGAACACATTCTATAACTAGGTCGGCGTCTTTAACGGCCTCGGCGATCTCCGTCGAAGTCCTTATCCTAGCTAGGACCCGCTCTATCTCGCCCGCTTCTATATACCCCTTTCCCGCGAGCTTTCTTAAACTCCATCTAATCCTATTCAACGCCCTCTCCAACGCTCCTAGATCTATATCCATGAGCTTGACCATATAGCCCGCCATGGCCGCGATCTGAGCTATTCCATGCCCCATCCTCCCAGCGCCTATTACAGTAACCTTCTCAATACCGCCTCCCATCTCCGTTAGATTCTCCTAGCAACCGCTTTAAATCAATATCATGTTTGTAAATGGTTATAGGCGTGGAATCTGGATATTTCTCGGTGTATGGTTGATGGGATCGCCTGAAGATCTCTTGAAGAGGCTTAGGGGCGTTGGGGGGATAAGGCCTATCCTACCATCGGATCTAGAGCTTATAGTTAGGGAGCTTCAATACTTGAAGATGGAGATCGATAAGATTAAGGCGGCTTTGAAGAAGCATGGGATAGAGGTTGATTAGATCCTCCTCACCCGCTCGTGGATGAGTTCAGCCCTCTTGTAGACTTCTCTCCTGAAGTCCTTGGATAATAATGGCAGAAATCCATGGCCCTCAACCGCTATCGACGCTGCAGCCGATCCGACGGCTGAGGCCCAGTCGATCTCTCCACTCCTCAGAAATTCGGCCAAGAAAGCTCCGCCGAAGACATCTCCAGCTCCCGTTGGGTCAATCGCTTTCGTCTCATAGGTTGGTATGAGGAACTTCTTGGATCTATCGCTGACTATCGCCCCCCTCTTCCCCATCGTCAGTAAGATGATCTCCGCGAATTCATGAAGCCTATCAACGATGGCCTCGGGTTCGATGGCATCTGTTATCACTTGACCCTCCTCTATCGAGGTCTTCAGCGCCCATAGGCCTGGAAAGCTTAGACCGATCTTCACGAGCCTAACCCTATTAGATTCATCCGATTCTCTGAGGATTCCCTGAGGATCGAGCAGAACTCTATCATGTCGGGTTACAAGCCTCTTAATGTCCTCGATAAGTAATTCCCGCGCTACTGGGCCGAGGTAGATGGCATCTCCCTCAACGTCATCGATCTTAATCCTAGGTGCGCGTGCTTCAAGCCACATCTCTCTAAGATCTCCGATATTCCTTATCCTAAATCTAGTCGTCTTCGCCTCCACGAGCCTAGCAATTTTAGACACATCTATACCTGCATTCGATAGGATCTCGAGATATTTTTCCGGGAAATCCTCCCCGACCATCGAGATCACTTTCACATCCGAGCCCATCGCCTTCGCGGCCAGAGATGTATAGCACGCGACGCCTCCCATATTCTCCAGTATCTCCCCATCGCGGACTATCTCATCGATCGTTAGATGTCCTATAACGGTGATCGACCTTAAATCGCCGCGAGCCATGCCGAGCTCAAAGTATAATTTTCAGAGTCATATATGAGTTTGCGAAAAAGCTTAAGAAACCATTTTAACCGGATCTCCCATCTCTAGGCTGAGAAGTCTTGAGGACCAAGATAGCCGCGACCATCGGGCCTTCCTCCCGCTCCGTTGAGACCGTTAAGGCCATGGCCTCAGCCGGGGTATCCGCATTCAGGATAAACTTCAGCCATGGGAGTGTGGATGAATGGCTTAGGTTTGTGAGGGTCGTTAGGGAGGTTGAGGACGAGGTTGGGCGTCATCTAGCCTTGATAGGCGATCTGAGAGGGCCATCGGTGAGGATCGGAGACCTCGATGAGCCGATAAGATTGAGGGCTGGGGATGAAGCCCAGCTCGTTTTAGCCGAGAGGTTGCCGGGTGGAGGCGATAAGAGGATTCCAATCCCGAACAAGTCGATTCTCGGAAAGTTTAGGGAAGGCCATATACTCTTGATGGATGATGGGAGGGTGGTTCTCAGGGTTCTCGAGGGCGGTGGGGAGAGAGTCTCCCTTAAGGCTTTAACGGACGCAACCATAACCTCCAGAAAGAATATAGTTATTCAGGGCAGGGACCTCGAGCTTCCAACAATAACCGAGCGCGAGGTTGAGGCTGTTAAATTCGCCGTTCAAGAGGGCTTCGACTACATAGGATTAAGTTATGTGAGGGGAGCTGAGGACATCTCAATGCTCAAGGGCATGCTCCTATCCCTAGGAGCAAAGGATATAGGGATAATAGCGAAGATAGAGACCCCGACCGCGGTGAATAGGCTTGAGGAGATCGTAGACTCCGCCGACATAATCTTAGTCGCGAGAGGAGATCTTGGAATGTACTTCTCGCTCGAGGAGATTCCAAGGCTTCAGGAGAGGATCGTCGATCTATGCATCGAGAAGGGTAAACCAGTTATAGTCGCGACCCAGATCCTAGGATCCATGGTCGAAAGCCCTGTCCCAACTCGCGGAGAGATAATAGACGTGGTCTCGGCTATTAGGCAGGGAGTCGATGTGTTGATGTTAACGGGTGAGACGGCGATAGGAAGATATCCGGTCGAGGTCGTCAAGTGGCTCTCAAAGATAATCGAGACATATGAGCCCGATATAATTCCAGAGAGGCGGAGGAAGCTTAGAGACGGCGATGTCAGAGATAGGTTCGCATATGGGGTGGTCTCTCTAGCCGAGTCTCTAGATGCTGTTATAGGGGTTTACACGAGATCGGGTAGGACGGCGATGAGGATAGCGAGCTTCAGACCCAGATGTAGGATATTCTCAGCCTCAAACTCCAAGAGAACCCTGAGAAAGCTCGCGCTCATCTGGGGGATAGAGTCGATAATGGTCTCCTCGAAGGATTATGAGGAGGGGTTGGATGAGCTCCAGTCGAGGATAGAGAGGTTGATCGGAGGGAAGATCATGGTCTTAACCTATGGACTGAGGGAGGAAGCCCTCCACACAGTGAGGATAGTTCAATCGAGGAGGGCTTAGAGCTTAAAGAATTAGTTCAGGCTGTTTTGCCCTGATTATCGGTAAAAGTCTCTTCAAGATCTTTCTAGTGACCTCTAAATCATCCCTACAATGCGCCTCGATCGATCTCGCCGCCTCCCTATCGCCTCTCAAAGCCTTCAAGTAGATCGATGGAACATCGAATCCCTCAACCCTTAGATCCTTCTTTATCCCGAGGAACCTCGCGACGTGATAGAGATCTGATCTATGAAGCCTCAAATTCTCTCTAACGAACTCGGCTAGATCGACGTGGACGGGTTTAAGCAACTCTTCGGCTGGAAGCTTGAGCTTGATGGCTCTAGAGATTAGGAATGGTATATCGAATCCCCTCCCATTCCAAGTGAATATTATATGGTATGCTGAGACCTCCTTCAAGACCTTCTTCAAGATCTTGGCCTCGTCGGCAGGTCTCCTAACATAAAACCACCTAAACTCTCCATCAAGCTCCATTAATCCAGCTCCAACCAAGTGGCCTATGTCGGCGTCGAGAGCCGTCGCCTCTATATCGAGTATACAGGCTCTAGGCTTACCCCTCCTACCAGGCATGAACGAAGACCGCTCTCCGAGGATATTAATCGTTCAGCGGGTTGAAGGCTTAATAATATCTAGATGAGGATGTTTTAGGAGATTGAGCGCGGAGAGCTTGGTCGAGGAGATCGTGGAGGATAGGGAAAGCGGCGCGTCACAGCTCACGATCAAAGCGGCGAGACTCTTCCTAAAGCTCTTGGAGAGAAAGCCGAGCATGGGTGAGGTTTCGAGGCTTGCGAGGCTCTTGGCGGAGGCTAGGCCGAGCATGCCTTCGATCGCAAACCTGGCATACATGGTTCTCGGAGATGTTAAGAGGCTTACATCGACTGGAATGGGCTTGGAGGAAGCCGTAGAGTCCGCCGTTAGATCGGCGGTCAAGGATTATCAGCGTAGACTGAGGGATACGATCAAGGAGGCTGTCAGGCTCCTCTCAGGATATAGGTGCATCCTAACCCACAGTTACAGTTCAACCCTAGCGACCGCCATCGAGCTATGCGAGGATCTGAAGATAATCGTGACCGAGTCTAGACCCGGGTTCGAGGGGGTCAGGCTCGCCGAGAGATTGGCTTCAAACGGCTTCGACGTGACCCTCATCGTGGACTCCGCCGCCTCCTATATCCTAGAGAGGGGTGAGGTCGACGCGGTTGTTGTGGGATGCGACGCGATACTCGACGACTGCTCGATCGTCAATAAGATCGGGACTAAGATGATCGCCTTGGCTGCGAGGGATACTAGAACACCATTCCACGTTGTGACAGATCTCTGGAAAGCAGCAGTTCATGGATTCGTATTTGAAGAACATCCATCCGAGGAGGTATATGGTAGGGGGGTTGAGGGGATAAGCGTCAGAAACCCATATTTCGAGAAGGTTCCGCCGAGGCTTATATCGAAGTTCATCACGGAGGAAGGCGTATTGACTCCGAGGATGCTTAGGGAGAAGCTTCTAGAGCTTTGGAGCAGCTTATCGCCGAGGCCGCGGCTCCTCAGCAAAAACTTATCAAGTAACCTATTCAGACTTTAAGCCATGAGAAAGATAAGCTTCCCACTGATAGCCTTAAACTTCAAGACCTATGCACAAGCCTTTGGAGAAAACTCTCTAAGATTGGCGAAGATAGCCGAGGAGGTCTCAGAGCAATTCGGGGTGACCATAGCGGTGGCGCCGCCGATGATAGATTTAGCGAGGGTGGCGGCGGAGGTCAAGATACCCGTCTTCGCCCAACACGTCGACCCATATAAGCCTGGAAGCCACACGGGCTCGATTATAGCTGAGGATGTTAAGGCGGCTGGCGCCGTTGGGTCCTTGGTGAATCACTCAGAGCATAGGCTTAGGCTAGCGGATATAGGCATGGTTTTGGAGAGGCTTAGGGAGAATGGGCTTATCTCCTTACTCTGCACGGACACGGTTGAGACCACTAAGGCTGGAGCCGCCCTCTCACCAGATATGCTCGCGATTGAGCCTCCAGAGCTCATCGGGACGGGGATACCTGTCTCTAAGGCCAAGCCTGAAGTGGTTAGGGGAGCTGTTCAAGCGGTTCAAAAGATCAACCCAGATGTCCATGTCCTCTGCGGAGCCGGGATCTCGACCGGAGACGATGTCGCCAGAGCCATAGAGCTTGGAGCGGAGGGGGTCTTGTTGGCCAGCGCCTACGTCAAGGCGAAGGACCCGAAGCTTGTCTTGATAGATATGGCTAGAGAGGCCTTAAAGGGCTGGGAGAGGAGGGCTTAGCCTTCAACCACCACCTTCAGCCTCTCACCATCCGAGTTGAATGCATAGATGTCTCTATAGCTTGAGAAGGGTGGGATCAAGATCAGCATAACCCTCCCTATGAAGTTTTGTAGATCGTCTAGAGAGGGTTTTGGTATGCCGGATGGGTGGGAGTGGGCGAGCCCGACTATCGTGAAGTCCATGGGCATTAGGTCGAGTCTGAAGTAGACCGATGAGCTACTGTGCTTTGAGAGAGGGGCGAATAGAAGCTCCTCGATATAGACTCCATCCCCCATCTTCTCTCCCCGTAGGAGGGCGAGCATCTCAAGCGGGTAGGCGAGCCTAGCCATCTCAAGCAGGGAGTCAGCGACCCTCGAAGATAGGACAACCCTCGTCACCATCATCAACGATCTAGCCCCGTCGAATAATTAGTCTTTATGCCTATATAGGGGGACTACGTCTCAAATCATGCTCATGACCGTATCCGCTTCAAGGAAGTTTGAGAGCTTCTCAAGCTGGTTCGACGACTTGATAATTAGGGCGAGGATAGCTGATAACAGGTTTCCGGTCAAGGGCTTCATAGTCTATATGGAGAACGGCGCATACATCTTGGAGAAGATAAGGAATCTATTGGAGGATCTATTGGAGAAGACCGGGCATAAGCGGATGCTCTTCCCACTCGTCACCACCGAGGAGCTATTCGGAAGAGAGGCGGAGCATATCAAGGGATTCTCTGGAGAGGTTTTCGTGATAAGCGGGATGGGAGAGAAGAGCGCTGAGAGGAAGTTGATAATCAGGCCGACCTCGGAGACCATAATCTACCCCATGTTCAAGCTCTGGATCAGAAGCCACGCCGATCTCCCACTAAAGATCCATCAAAGCGTGAATGTATATAGGTATGAGACGAAGGCGACTAGAGCTCTCTACAGGATTAGGGAGATTCCATGGAACGAGGCTCACACGGTTCACGAGACCTTGAGGGAGGCGGAGAATCAGGTTAGGGAGGCCGTAGAGATCTATGAGAAGGTCTTGAAGATGCTTGGGATAAGTTATCTGATCTTGAAGAGACCCGACTTCGACAAGTTCGCTGGAGCGGTCTACTCGATAGCGTTCGACGCATGGAACCCTGATGGTAAGGTGAATCAAGTCGCAACCGTCCACAACCTCGGCAGAAACTTCTCAAAGGCATTCGAGATCGAGTTCGAGAAGAGGGATGGGAGCAGGGGACTCGCATATCAGACATGCTATGGATTCGGCTATAGCAGGGTCTTGGCGGCGATAATAGCTC
Organism: uncultured Nitrososphaeria archaeon; assembly: GCA_964451435.1. Lineage (GTDB taxonomy): Archaea > Thermoproteota > Nitrososphaeria_A > Caldarchaeales > Wolframiiraptoraceae > AUK039. The sequence goes on from CAYVHW010000007.1 coordinate 9,483, forward strand.
AGCATGGAGATGATAGGGGATTGGTTCTCCCGCCGATAGTCTCCCCAATACAGGTCGTGATAATCCCGATACCCTTCAAGGGCCAAGAGGAGGAGATAATGGGCTACGCATCCAAGATTAAGGAGATTCTTGAGAAGAGGTGGAGGACGACCCTAGACGATAGAAAGGACATCACCCCAGGCGAGAAATTCTATCATTGGGAGCTTATGGGAGTTCCCGTGAGGGTTGAGGTGGGGCCTAGGGAGGTCGCTGAATCAACGGTCACCCTTGCGAGGAGAGATACCTTGGAGAGAGTTAAGGTGAGGTTGGATGAGTTGGAGTCGAAGGTTGAGGAGCTCATGGACTCGATAGCCTCAAACCTCAGGGAGAGGAGCATGAGGATGATGATGGGATTGATCGGAGATGCGAAGAGCGTAGATGAGGTTAAGAGGCTTCTAAAGGAGAGGAGGATAGCGAGGGTGGAGTGGTGTGGAAGCGTTGAATGCGCCGAGAAGCTGAAAGAAGAGGCTGGAGGAGAGATTAGAGGGGAAAGATATGATATAGCTGAGAGACCGAGCAATTCATGTATTATCTGCGGTAGGGAGGCGAAGAAGGTCGTCTACGTCGCGAGAGCCTACTAGATATTCGGCACAGGATTAAGTATGAGGAGGATCGCCAAAGCCGCCAATGGAACCGTGATGTTATCATCTATCATCCCAAACTCATAGTGTTCGATTATGCTGCAGAGTGCGGCTATCCCCGCTCCAACCGCTCCGAAGACCCATGCCCCGATGGGTATCGTTACCGTGGCCATGGCCAAGTTACCCCACCAAGACTTAGTCCTCCTCTTGAACAAGGTGTTCCTCACTATTCCAGTAATCGCGTCCCCAAATGACATGAATATTATCGGAAGGACTCCGAACCATGGATTACCGGTTAAAAGCCATCCAGCCGCGAGGCAGACTCCCCACATCACGCAGAAGTGGACATCATACATGTTCTCAGGAACCTGATACCAGTAGAACAGCTTACCGGTCTTATATGGTATGTAGCTAAAGATTGCCAAGAGCATCGCCAAGATGAATGGAATTAGCGGGGTCTTGAAGTAGAAGGGGACGAGGATTGCGACAAGTCCTCCGGCCAGCATGTGGATGATCTTCCTGTTATAGTATATGGCGACCCTCTCCTTAACTCCACGCTTAACCAAGATCTCATAGAGGGACTTCGTCAAGAACCTCGTCAAGATAACGATCCAAATGAAGAGGATCGTCGCCAACCCTATCTCTTCGATCGAGATCAGCATGGGATAATACTGGGAGAGGCTGTATATAATTTTTATACGATGGTCAAATTTGTTTTCGACGATCAACGAACATAAGACAAGCCTCGCATTGGGCATGACGCTGGAGAAAATCCATGTTTAATGGCCAAGCCCTATGGCTCCCGCTAGATAGACCTTAGATCCTTTTTGAGAGGCTACATCATTCAGCGAAGATAGAAATTACTCATCTAAGGGTTATCTCGTGGATGGCTGAGGGTTTGAGGATAGGGGTCTTCAGCGACACGCATGTCGGGAGAAACATCCCGAGGGTTTTGAGGGATGCAAGGAGGAGGGCGTTCAGACACGCCTTCAAGCAGGCCATAGACATCTTCATAGAGAGCGACGTGGACTACGTGATCCACGCCGGAGATCTATTCGAGAAGAGGAGCATGACTCCAGACGACGCGGTATTCGTTAAATGGGAGTTCTATAGATTGGTGAAGGAGATCGAGGAGAGATCTGGGAAGAAGATCGAGATAATCGCGGTTAGGGGGAATCACGATGGCTCACCGTTGAGCAGCGCCCTAGACTTCATAACCCATCCAATGGCCGAATACTTCAAGGTCATAGGGGAGAAGACGCTGGAGGGCGTGGAGGAGGCATACGTTGGAGACGGGTTAAACGTAATCGGGATAGGATACCATCCATATGCTAGGAGAAAATTCGAGGAGGCGTCAGAGATCTTGAAGAAAGTGGAGGCGGAAGGCTATAGAATCCTCATCCTACATAATTATGTTGAAGGCGTACATAATATTCCCCCTCAAACACCGGAACACAGCGTGATAAGATTGGAGGATTTGGAGAAGCTAGATGTGGATCTCATAATAACCGGCCACCATCATGAGAGGCTTGGATTCAAGAAGACTCATGGAAAGCTCTTCCTTGTCCCCGGAGCGACTGAGGCCATAGACCTCGGCGAGAGAGGGCCGTTCGGAGTATACATCTTGGATGTAAGGGGGTCGGAGCTTATCTCCCATAAATTCGTGGAGCTGGAGCCGCTTCAAACGATAGGCGTTAGGAGGGTTATGAGCGATGAGCCCATGGAGCTCGACTGGTTTAGAAGGAGATGCTTGGAGGAGATCGAATCATTCGCCCTAAACCTAGATAGGGATGGAATCCTTAAGCTCAACGTATCTGGAATAGTTGCGGGTGATGAACCGTTCCCACAGCTAGGTCTCCAAGAAGAGGTTCAAAAGCTCATCGAGAGATACGATAAGCTGATCCACGTCGAGATCTCAGAGGAACTCTCCACCATGATCAGACCTGACGTTAAAGGCGTTGAGGGGAAGATCTCAAGGGATGAGATAATCAGAGAGGTCTTCGGAGTATTGGGAGAGAAGGTTGGAGAGGCCGCAGAGATCGTCGAGGACGTTGCCATGGCCTTAGATGAAAGGGCGAGCGAGAGAACAGGACTTCTAAAAGAGCTTGATAGGAGGAGGTTCTCGGATAGATGGCTGAAATTGCTTTCAAGCCATGTTGGTGAGGAATCATGATAGAGGAGCTTAGGCTCAGGAACTTCGAGGGATTCGGGGATGAGAAGATAACGTTCACTAGAGGATTAAACCTGATAACTGGGAGAAACTCCGTGGGGAAGACGACTATCCTAGACGCAATAGTATACACCCTATTCGGAAATGTGCCGAGCGTCGAGAACAGGCTACTAGTTCGAAGGGAGAAGGGGGTGAGGGGCATGGAGACCTATCTTAGGTTCAGAAGCCCCGTAAACGGCTCAAGTGTCGAGATAATGAGGTTCGCCGAACTCAGGAGAAATAGGTTCACGACGAAAGAGGCCAGGCTGATAATCGATAAAAAGGAGGTTCAGGTCGAGGGACTTGAAGACCTGAGAAGGAGGATAACAAGGCTGATCGGAATAGGATATAGGGCGTTCAACTGGATAATCTACTCAAGGCAGGGGAGATTGAATGAGATACTCGAGCCGAGGAGGGAGGATATGGATGCAATACTCCAGATAACCCTCTTAAGAGAGATCTCGGAACAGCTAAACATAGTAATCAGGGATCTAAGGGGAACCGAGTCGGAATACAAGATGATGAAGACCCAGCTAATCCCGTTGAGAGAGGAGAGGGTTAAGGAGCTTCAGCGAGAAGTTGACGAATTAAACAAGGAGCTCGAAGATCTGAAAGGTAGTTTGAGGCTGGGGGAGGATCCAGCCGTTAAGAGACTTGTCGGGAAAGCGAGAGAGCTGGAGGAGGCCAAGGCCATGCTCCTAGAGGCCATCAACTCAAAGAGATCTATTCTAGCCAGATATGGATTGAAGGATCTTGAATCCGTTAGCTGCGAATCCGAGAGACTTGCTGAGAGGATGAAGAATCTTGAGATGGATCTGAAATCGGTCGAGGAGGAAGTTGGAATGTTGAGGGAAAGAGAGGCCAAGATCTTCGGAGAACTAAAAATCTTAAAGGACGGCCATAAGGCTCGGCTCGAACTAAAGACGAAGGGTATTGCAAAATGCCCGACATGCGGTCAGAGGATAGATGAGAAGATTCTTTCATCGATAATCGAGGATGAGGAGCTGAGGATCGCCGACCTAAAGGAGAGGTTGAATGATGTGCAGAGGAGAAAGCAGGAACTCGAATCCAAGCTTGAATCGATTAATCGTGAGGTCAGCGAGATCACTAGGAGGCGTGAGAGACTAAACATGCTGATGAACTCAATCTCGGAGTATGATGTTAGAATAGCTGAGAAGGAGAAGATCGTAAAATCCATCAGACTGGATGTGGAAGGGATCCTGAGGAGGCTCGGCTTGGATTTAGATCCAGATGATCCAAAATTATACGAGAGATTAATTGAGAGGTTCCAAGCTCCGGGGGAGATCGAGGAGAAGAGGAAGAGAGTGAAGATCCTCGAAGGGAGATTGGGGGAGAGGCTTGGAGAGCTTGAGAGGGCGAGGTCTGAGCTTGAGAGGCTGAAGACCCGTCTAAGAGAGCTTGAGAGGAGGTCTAAGGTGATATCCCTTGCATCGAATCTCAGGGAGAGGATCATAGACTTCATCAAGAAGAGGAGAGACGAGCTACTCAGATCAATAGCTCTAAGAGCCCAAGCGATATTCACGAGCTTAACCGATCAGAGAATCTATACATCCTTCAGGATAGATCCGGAGAATTATAGGGTCTATGTCAAGCCACGCGGCCTATCGGATTATATACCGGCTAGCAGGGTTGGTGGAGGGCATCAAACCCTAATCTCACTCTCCCTGAGGCTCGCGATAATACATCACCTCGGGGTGAGGTCGCTCATAATCCTCGACGAGCCGACCTATGGTGTGGATGAAGAGAATTTGCAGATGCTCTTAAACCAGCTATCAAAGCTCGCAAGATATGTTGATCAAGCCATCATCATAACCCATCATGGGAGGGGTATCGAGGAGGCATCGAACATAATAGAGGTCTATAGGGATTCGGCTGGATACTCGAGGATCAGAATCGGATTTTAAGAGACGTGCGGTGGTTAACGTTTATATTGGATGATTATTACTAGATCGGTGGCTTGTCCTCCAAGATTCCTACTTGGATTCAGAGGTTTCTCTTACCTGAGCTTGAGTCCATTAAGGGCGAGTTGAGGGCCATGAACACTCGTATAAATGAGATGGAAAAGAGGCTTAGTGTAAGTATTCAGGAACTCGATAAGAGGGTTGAGAGTCTTCGTAATGAGATGGTGGCCAGATTTGAGGCCGTAAATAGCCGGATAGACTCTCTTGAGAAGAGGCTGGATATCGCGGAGAGGCTCGCGGTGATCGAGGCAAAGCTCAGAGAGCATGATGAAATCCTGAAAAAGATAACCTAAGCCTTTCATCCCATATTATCCGCTTTCACCAACCTCTTCTTAGACTGGAAACACCAAAGTCAATCTTAAGGAAGGATTGCTCATATGAGTGGAGCATTTAAGCCTGTGTATGAGGAAGATTTTTAATCCTAGGGGGGATGAGATACTCTGGACATGCATGAGGAGAAGCCCTACTATGGATATCCTACATGGCATATATTGTCAAACTTCTTCCTCGGATCGCTCATCCTAATCGCCTCGATCATAGGATACTTCAAGATAAATCCATTGATGCTCCTCCTAATCCCGCCCGCGGCCTATTTCTTTTGGAATGGATTCTTGTGGATGAGGGGAGGTTTTCTTGAGGAGAAGTTCAGAATCAGGGAGGAGTTCATGAAGATTGTTAAGCCGGTCGATGGAGAACTCGTATTAAGATGTGGGGACTGGCGGGGGATTGCTCGCGATAGGCTATGCAAAGGCCATGAAGAGGGGGAAAGTGGTTGGAATAGATCTCTGGATCCCGGCCATGGGTGGAACCTCTATGGAGACCGCTATTAAAAATGCTGAGCTTGAGGGGGTTTCAGATAGGGTTGAGTTTAGGAGAGGTGATGCATGCAACATACCGTATCCAGATAACTACTTCGACAAGGTGATCGCAAGCTTCGCTGTTCATACAATCCCCTATAAGAGGAGAGATAGGGCGTTCAAGGAGATGATAAGGGTTTTGAAGCCAGGCGGAACCCTAGCCTTACTGGAGCCTAAGAGTGATAGGTGGATAAAATGGTATGTGAATGAGGATTTGAGGAGAAAGCTTGAGGGAATGGGGTTGAAGGATGTCAAGTTTCATCCAATAACCATAACCTATCCCAAGAGGAGAACCGTTTATGTGATAATGGGTGTGAAGGGAGATTAAATCTTGATCCGATCAACCTTAGATGGAGGTTCCCCGACCCCCTCATCCAACATCATCTTAAGATAGAATACATCTTCATGGCCCAACAACCTAGCTCCAACTATATCGCATGCAACTGGATCCTCGCTCACTATAACCATATTGAGCTTCTTCAATCTTCCATCGATATGTGACCCGAACATGGCCGTGGTCGCGTCTATCAAGGCTAGGTTTGGCCTCTTAGCCATTATCAGGTCGCATAACCTCCTCGCCCACTTCACCTTTCCAAAGGGGAGCCCAAAGTCATACTCTCTATGCATGTAAGATTTTGTTGGGGTTAGCCTCCCGGGCTTCAAGACACCCATCATATTCTTTATGCTGAGAGTCACCTCAAACGCATGCTCCTTAAGCACCGCGGCCGAGACAACATAATCCGATTCAAAGAATGATCTCGACACCTTAAATCTCCAATATTTTCCACGAATCTCCTCAAACTCATCCTTATTCAGGTCGATGAGCTTCACGCGATATCTTCTCTCAAGCTCATCGTATCCAGCCTCCCTAAAACATCTCCACGTATCATGTATCGCCGCACCCTCACCCACAAATATCTCATATCTATCATCTCCGAGAAACTCTATTATCCCCTCCACCATCTCCCTCCTCGTAATCGCTCCAGAATCGTTTGGATATGGTAGGACTAGGTTGGGCTTGATCAAGATCCTCGACCCAGTCGGCGGAAGCCTCGGCGAGAGGATGGACAGCGCTCTGATCGTCCTCTCCTTAACCCCTCCACCCTCAACTATCACGACCCTCGCCATCCAGATACTAGATGTCAAGCTTGGTGAAGTAGTTACCCGTAATGAGCCAGAGCCGTCTACTTATTTAGAGAAATTCCCCAGATCTCAGAGAACCCTTGAGGAACATGCCGATAACCCATAAACATCTATATATCCCCTGAGAACTCCTCTATCTAGGATAGAGTATTAGGTGCCGGGGTAACTCAGCCTGGTTAGAGTGCGGGGCTCATAATCCTCGTGATGCTGGTCGGAGGGTGCATCCCCGAAGTCGCGGGTTCGAATCCCGCCCCCGGCATCAAATAATATCATCTGCTTTAAGAAACTCTCAGCCTGTGAACCGTCTCCCACTATGGGATCGCTTATCCGATAATATCCATGATCTTCGTCGAGAAACCCGTAACCCATCTCCCAGAGCGAGCCGCGACAGCTCCCATACTCCTCTTTCCTATCGAATAGATCCTCTATGCGCTCTTTCGGAGCTAGGCCGAAAAGCATGGTTACCTAGGTAACTTAATCCATTACCCTTGCGAGATTATTCGGCTTAACATCTCCCTATAGACCTTCAATGCTTCATCGAAGTATTCTATCTTTAATGTTCCATGCGGGCTCTCGGTTTCGAGAACCCTCTCCGGAGGTCTCAAGGCTTCTGGTTTGAATCCGAGTTCATGCTTCAGCCTCTGCTTCTCCTCGTAGATCTTCCTCCCCAGATCCTTTAACCCATCTACGTCGTAGTCGTAGCCGAGCGTCTTCAAGACCTTCACGACCATCTCGGGCTTATAGATCCCCCTCGCGAAGAAGCATACGACCAGACTCGATAATATTTGCCTCCAGCCCTCCTCCTCGACCAATCTCTCAACAAGCTCTCTCGGCGGAAGAGGCTCCTTAAGCTTTTGATCCAATGAGTATCCAGCGCAGTCTAGGTGGCTATGCCTACTCCCTATCAGAAAACCTATATGCGCGCCGTATCCGGTGTGGTATCCAGGCATCTCATTTCCCCCAAAGCTTAATGCGAACTCTCTCCCACCATATCTTTCAGACGCTTTCTCCACTCCCTTTGCGAGGACTTCATAGAACTCGTTCGGCTGATCGACTATGTTTACCGCGGCCTTGATGTAGTTCTCGTAGTCGCCCCACCTAAGATCGACTATAGTCTCCCTCCTAGTAATTATCCCCCTTTGAAGAGCCTCGGTCGCCCACGCCAAGCAGACTCCCGTGCTCATCGCATCCAACCCATAGATCTCGACGACGTCCAAGAGCTTGAGCAATCCATCTATATTGGAGATTCCGAGCATGGTTCCGAGGGCGTAGATCGGCTCATAATCATAGGATATGAAGGTGGTTTTATAGAAGTATGGCTCATCCGGATAAGGCTCCTTGAGGGCGGCGAGGTGGATACACGCTATCGGGCAGTTGCTGCAAGCCAGCCTCCTCCCAAGTTTCTCCTCAGCTATCCTCTCACCGCTTATCTTTTCAGCCTCCTCGAATCTCGCTGAGGTGAGGTTTCTCGTCGGCAGCGCTCCAATCTTATTCAAGGGTAGGATGTTCATCGGAGTCCCGAGATCGTGATACTTCTTCATCAAATCCGATTTAACCGCGAGCTCGAAGACCTGCTTATAGACCTCCCTATACCCTCGCTTATCGTAGATTGGGACCGATCCTCCGCCTCGGATCACGATCGCCTTAAGCTTCTTCGATCCAAAGACCGCTCCTAGGCCAAGTCTCCCAAAATGTCTATAGGTCTCTGTCATCACGGCAGCATATCTGACAAGCTTTTCCCCAGCTCTCCCAATCCTCATTATGCTCCTATATCCTTGGCCTAGGGTCGCCTCCCTCAATATCCTCCCAACGGTTAGGGTGCTCGTGATTCCCCAGAGCGCTGAGGCGTCTCTGAAGTATGCTCCACTCTCATCCACCACTAGGTAGATCGGGTTATCGCTGGCTCCCTTGATGACTATCGCCCCATATCCAGCCAATCTTATCGAGGTAGCGCTCCTACCACCTGCATGGCTCTCGCCCAAGTTTCCGGTCAATGGACTCTTGAACATGGCGACGGTCTTAGATCCGAATGGGTAGGTTGCCGTAAGCGGGCCTACGGCGAAAACTATCACGTTCTTTGGCGAGAGTGGGTCTGCGTCCCTTGGAAGCTCCTCTTTCAATAACTGTATGGCGACTCCGGTTCCTCCAAGCCATCTCTCGAATAAGTCTCTCCTATCTCTTGTCCAAAACCTCCTATGCTCTAGATCTATGTAGAGGACTCTTGAGAGCGGGTCTATCGGATTCATTCACCCTTCACCTCTCCAAGCCTTAGAACTCCATGGGGACAGAATTCTGCGCAATATCCGCAATAGGTGCAGATTATCGGCTTATTTGCTTCATAGTTCCAGAAGACCGCGCCGATCGGGCATGACTCAACGCAAAATCCACATCCAATACATTTCGATGGATTGAGGGTTACCCCTCCACCATTTCTCGGGGTTAGCGCTCCGGTTGGGCAAACTTTTGCGCATGGTGGGTCTTGACATGCTCTACAAACGATTACGGTGAATCCCCGCTCAACTCCTCCAACGCTCCTGACTAGGATCGCAGACCTCGCGAAGCCCGCGTCTCCAAACCTCCTCTCACATGCATACATGCAGAGCTGGCATCCAACACATCTTTCCGAGTCAACTATCTCAAGCCTCTTTACTGGATTCAAGCCGATATACCCTCCCCTCAAGTGGATTTAATCGATATATTTAGGTATCTGACGCTAGAGAATCCATTGTCTGCTCATGGATGGAGCTCACGCAAAGGGCTTCACCATCTCCATCCACGCCTCATCCGCCTCTGCATCCTCCGCATTCTCCTAAGAGCTCTCCTCCAACCAATCCATGCGCCCATCGAGATGGGCTGAGCCCATGGCGGTGAATATGTTTGGGGTGGGGCCATTCCCGGAAAAGCCGTTCTCGGCGTGAAATTCGGGCATGCCGGCCCATCAGGCGGAACCGGGATTCCATGGAGGGTGCAGAATCCATCCCTATAGTTCATGCATTGAGAGTGGGTTGGTTGAGCGGCCGGTTTCATGAATTAACGTGCATATGCTCAAATATAAACCATGGCAACCAGTCCCCTCTACCTACGAGAAATACTCTCAAAGGTAGGAGCACTCCTCAGCAAGCGATATCGTCTCTCCACCGTGAGACTTTCTTAAGAACGCATATTTAGATGGTCGAGCTTAGATTCTCGTAGATGGAAGAGGTCTGGTACTTCGCCTATGGGTGGTCTCTAAATAAATCCTTGATGAGGAAATGTATTGGCCGGTGGCTTGATGCTCGGAGAGCTGAGCTGAGGGGTTTCAAGCTCGTCTTCAACGCGTACTCGAAGAGCTGGAGGGGCGGTGTGGCGAACCTCGTTGAAGATGAATCGTCAAGGGTTCACGGGGTGGCTTATAGGATAACGGGTGAGCAGCTTAAGAAGCTCGATAGATTTGAGGGGCTTCCAAGCAGGGCTGCGAGGATTAGCGTCGAGATAAGCGTCGAGGATATCGGGAGGGTTAAGGCCATAGCCCATATCGCCGTGAATCCGAGAGAGGGTTGGATAGTTCCATCGAGAGACTATTTGAGCGCCATGCTTAGGGGGCTTAAACAGCATGGGTTCGGCGACGACGTTCTAAGGGAGGTTAGGAGGGCTGCGAGGGCGTCCGCAATACCTTAATTTATCGATTACATCATCTACCTGCTAATGGGCGATGAATGAAGGATTCTATCAAGGGATCTTTGAAGCCCTCCAAGCATATGGCTATCTTGGAGCATTTCTGATATCGGTTTTGGGAAGCCTTATACCATTCCTCCCAGTCCCATATCTTATCCCGATAGTTCTCATGTCGAAGACCCTCGACCCACTCCTCCTAGGAATACTTGCAGGAATAGGTGGAGCCGTTGGAAAATTAACGTCTTATGGGCTTGGGAGATTTGGTCGAAGGCTATTAGGGGAGGAGAGGAGGAAGAAGATGACCGCGCTTGGTAGGGCCATTGGAAAATATGGCGCATTGGCGGTCTTCCTCTTCGCCCTAACCCCACTCCCCGACGACATAATCTACATACCGATAGGCTTGACAGGATTCGATTTAATGAAGTTCATGTTCGCGAACGCCTTGGGTAAGATAATCCTCTCATGGATAGTCGCCTATAGTGGGAGACTATACTTCAATCTAGCCGGGCTCTTCCTAGGGCAAGAAGGAGGATTGACGGCCACCCTCATAGCCCTAGCGGCCATGATAATAATAACGATACTTCTCTTAAGGGTGGATTGGGAAGAGGTTGTGAGATCCGCCGAGAGATCTGGGTTCATGGCGGCGATCAAATCCATGATAAACTCCATGATGCCCAGGAAAGCCGATAAGAGCCGGTAAGGTATTTATATCCTGGAGAGCCTCTAACCGAGCATGGGAAGAGCGTATAAGTGGCTTGGAGGAATCGGATACATACTTATGCTAATACCATATGCCAATCTGGCCGCTCTGATATTGACCGCAATAGCTTGGATAATGATGGGAAGAGATACGAAGCAGACACTGTTCACCGTGACGGGAATATTAATGATCATCACATTCGCCATGAGCATAGCCGCCGTCGGAACAATATTCACGGCAATCCCGGGAATCATACCAGGAGTCATGCGGCAACCGACTGAGATCCCCCCACCTGAATTTCTAAAGGAAACCCTCGCGTTTGCCGGGATTTTCGTCGCCATAGGCGTGGCCGCGGCCGCCGTTGGATTAGCCAGTTTGATAGCCGAGATAGCATCGCATTTCAGGGCTTCAGGGATATTTCAGAATACGTGGTTTAAGGTTGGCGGATGGCTTAGGATAGCGACCATAATAGTGGCGGTGATAGCGATACCGATCATCATCTTCACGGCTATGAGAATCCCAGGAGCGCTCAAGGGAGTTCTGCCGAGCATGATGGCTAAAAACGTATTCATGTTATTCACGAGCATTCTCTGGCCCATGTTGATAGCGATGATCCTAGGATTGTTGGCGACCGTCTTCTCGATCGTGGCATTCTTCACAATACCAGAGGAGACGGAGACCTAAAAACTCAACATATTTTTAACCTGCATAAACCCATCTAAGGATTAGGTGAATAGATTGGAGAGTTGGGGAGGGATCTCTTCAGCGGAGATGAGGGCGATAGATGAGAATGCCGAGTGGCTTGGAGTAGATAGAATACTCCTCATGGAGAACGCCGGGTCAAATGTTGCGAGAACAGTCTATCAATGGCTAGGAGGACTAGCCGGGAAGAAGATAGTGGTCGTATGCGGGACGGGGAATAATGGTGGAGACGGGTTCGCGGCGGCCAGACACATGGCAGGTCTCGGAGCAAAGGTAACAGTAATCCTGTTGGGCGATCGAGAGAAGATTAGAACCCCTGAAGCTAGGAGGAATTTCGAGGCCATCATGAAGATGAGGGAGACGATAGAGTTCAAGAACGTGAAGAGCTTAAAGGATCTCGATGATGTTCGAAGAGATGTTATGGAGGCTGAGGCGATCATAGACGCGATCTTCGGCACAGGGATCAAGGGAGAGATAAGGGAGCCTTGGAGATCGATGATAAACCTAATCAACTCCGCAAAGGGATTAAGAGTTGCCGTCGATATACCATCTGGAGTCAATCCAGACACCGGAGAGGTCAAGGACGTGGCGGTCGACGCAAACCTAACGATAACGTTCCATAGGCCGAAGCTTGGATTGCCGGCCGCCGGAGACTATTGTGGGGAGGTGGTCGTGGCTCCAATAGGAATCCCACCTGAAGCTGAGCTGATCATGGGGCCTGGAGATGCTAGGCTCGCCTTAAACATGATGAGAGAAGAGCTTGAGGTTGCTTTGCTAGATAATGTCTCGGATGATGTCGTCGAGATCCTCAAGATGTTTAACATCAGATATAGGTTTGGAGGAGATGCTGAGGGGAGGGTAGTATATCTTGGAAGGAGGTCAGACCTCTTGAACTCATGTAGAGATGCATCCACAATAATCTCTCTAAACCTACTCGACGAGAAGATCCGCATGGCTGCGATAATCGATTGGAGGGAGGCTGAGGATAAGCTTGGATTGAGAGCCGATCAGCCAGTTGGAGAGGTCTGCGACGAATTGACGAGGAAGGCCTCAGACCTAGATAAGGTGGTTTACATCTATGGAGGGGGAACCGATTTCCTGTCAAATGGTTCGAGATGTAAGCTGAGCTGGGTGAATAGACCTCTAAATGAGGAGGGGTTAAACGCCCTCATAGGACTTGCGATAGCCCTCACGGCATATAGGGTCGATCCATTCAGAGCCCTCACAGCGGCCGGATACCTCGCAGGCCATGTATCAGAACATGGGTTAGATTCGTTGATGGATGAGGTGAATAGGTTAAGGTCTTGACTCAAATCTCTTAAACATGTCGAGGATCTGCTTATCTAGGGGCTTATGCTTCCTCCTCCGCCTAATCCTCCCAACGATGTATGGGCCTATCGCCCTGAAAGCCCTCTCAGCCAGCTCATCTCCCTCACCCACAACATATCTCCTCCAAGAGCTTGGATCATGTTTGAAAGACTTCGGATCCGTCCAGCTTATATCGAACTCGCCTATCTTCTCTGGCTTTAGGCAGACGGCAACCCTATCGAGGACTCTGTGAAGTGATAGTGGGGCCGTGAAAACCCTTTGAAGATCTATCTTATTCTCGACAACCACATCGCTCGATGGACTTAACCTATTGATCACGTATTGGGTTATCGAATAGGATATATCGATTGGATCTATCTTCTTCCTTATCTCTGGGCTGAAAGCCTCTCCATGGATGTGTATGTGGGCTCCCCTACCACTCCACTTAAAGAAGACGGACTCCGCAACCCCAAATCTTTCCAGAGTCTCCACTATCTCCTCCGCCTTCTCAACCACCTTCCTCCAATCCCCATCCTTAGAATCTATATCCCATGTCGGCATAGATGATATTATGTTCCCCCTGTCCAACGTGTCCCCATAGCTCGTCAACTTAGAATAGCTGTGAATGGTCGCATAAAATGATCTTGGCCTCAAACCCCTAAACTCCTCGAGAATTCTCAGGACATCGGCCTCAGAGCATATCGTTAAGGGCTCCCTCGACCCACGCCCATACCTCACCATAACCCTAACACCCCTATCATCAAGCCTCTCACAGTGGACTGCAACCCACCTACCTCTACAATACTCAGCGATCTCACCCCTAACCTCAAGCCTCCCATAATGAGACCTCACGAGATCGACTTCATCCACAGAACACCCCTCCGACCAAAACGGAGCCCATTCTTCTAAAAATGTTTAAAACTCCATCCAGAACAAGCTTTCACAGCGAAAAGTATTCATAAAACCAAGCCGTTGTTTCTACCGCCGGCCAATAAGCCGCTCCGGTAGTATAGTCCGGTCAAGTATGCGGGCCTCTCGAGCCCGTGACCCGGGTTCAAATCCCGGCCGGAGCATTAACTTCTTTTGGCCATCACTTGAAATCTGTTAGATGGACGGATATGCGGATATTATGTTATTCGCTTACTCGGTTTATAGGAGTTCTTCTTCGGATCTTAATTTTGCTTCGAGGATCTTTCTCACGACCTCGGATGGGAGCTTGTAGTCCTCAACTCTTCTTCTGACCCTTCCTATAATCGTCATCCCTATCCCGGGCTTTATGTCTATCTCGTAGAGGTATCGGCTATGATTTGTCTGCCTCATCTTCTCGATCACGATGAACCTCCTAAGCTCCCCACCCCTCAGGATCCTCCTAAACCTGATTATCCCATCCGCTATATGCTCGACTCCCCAGCCGAAGCTCTCGGCGGTCGTTATCGCATATTGGCTAACGGCAACTATCGTGAAGTTCCACTTCGATAAGACCTTCTTGATGAAGTAGCTATATCTCCTCGCCATCGCGGGCTTGTCCAGCCAGAACGCCGATAGGCTGTCTATAGCGACCCTAGCCCTTCCATATCCGAGTTCCTTCTTGGCCTCGATTATCTTATCGACGAGCGCCTCCATGTCAAGGCTTTGGAGACTCCACCTATCCTCCCTACCCATAAGGGCGTCGATCACTATGAGCCTCTTCTCTTCAACCGCCTTCTCGAAGTCCATGTTGAATTGAGCCGCCTGCCTGATGATAGATTCCCTGCTCTCCTCGGTCGTTACATAGATGCACTTGTCTCCGTCAAGAACTCCTTGATAGATGAAGTGGATCGAGAAGATGGTCTTCCCGCATCCAGGCTCGCCCGTGACCGCGACGAAGAATCCCTCAGGTATCCCTCCCTCGAGGAGCTTGTCGATTCCCTCGACGCCCGTCCTCAACCTGACGATCTTCATCCACCTAAGTGGGTTGTTTCAGAGCATTTGAGCTTTATCTCCAAAACCCTTCACGGCTTTATCCATGAATCTCTCGGAGATATACGCCGAGAACCCTTATCTTAATGGATGAGGATCGAGGCGATTACGTAGATCAGATCCCCCAGAAAGATGAATATCAGCAGCCCAGCGGTTATGAAGAGGAGCAGGGGGAGGCCGGGGGTGACCCAGCAATCATCTCTCTTCGGCTCCTCGAGCTCGAAGGTTAGGATATTGAAGCTGAAGTATCTCCTCCCATCCCTCTCCTCTTCAAGAGGTAGCCAGAATTTTCTCTTCCTAGCATCCCTCACCCTAATTCCAAAGAAGAGCGCGGCGAGCTTTCTGATCCTGCTCTCATGCTCAAATCCCTTAAAGAGGTCTTCACCTTTCAGAATAGTGATTAGATTTATGATCAGTATGGAGACCGGCATTATCAGCGAGATCAATAATCCATTTGAGAGGGAGGCCAAGCCCGTGAATGGGTGGAGCATCATCCTAGGATAGTAGAGCGGAAGCCCTATAGAGATCACCATGACCGCCTTCGCATCCGCCCCACCATAGAATCCAAAGTAGTAGAATGCGTAGGCGAGGCCGCATCCAAGTCCTATCGAGATTAGAGCGAGGATCAGGTATCTAAGGCTCCAAGTTAAGAGCAGGTCTAATGCCGTTAAAGCTCCCCCAATTACCCCCGATATTATCCAAACCTTATCGTCAACTTCCCTCGAAACCCAGTCGCTGTAAGATGCGTAGAGCATGGTAGCCGAGATCAAGGATATCCTCACGGCGTCCAAGATCCTAAGCTCACTTAACAATTCTATCAAACCTCCTCAAGACCTCGGGCAGAGCATCTATCACATCAGTCGCCAACATATGTAATCCAAATTTAGAGGAGGCGAGTTCACCGGCCTTACCATTTATCCAAGCAGCGGATGCAGCCGCCTTGAATGGATCGTTTCCCCATGCTAGGAGGGCGGCGATCACTCCGGTTAATACATCTCCTGTCCCGCCGACGGTCATGGCGGGCGTCCCGGTCTCATTAACCATGACCTCAACCCCATCCGATATCACGTCGAATCTACCCTTCAAGAGTATGGTCACCCTATTCCTCTCAGCCTCCTCCTTAACAAGCTTAACCCTCTTATCCAATTCGCTCGGAACATCTCTACCAAAGACTCGCTTAAACTCTCCAGCATGAGGCGTTAAGACAACTCTTCCACCCGAGATCTTCTTAAGGATCTCTGGATATAGGGCGGTCGCATCGAGGACCACTCCCTTTTCAAGCGTGATGGCCTCCTTGACTACAAGCTCTATCCCAGCCTCCCCGCCCGAGGCCAGCCCAGGGCCTATGACCAAGGAGTCTATCTCCGGGAGGATCTTCAAGACCCTTTTGGCCACACCTCTCGTGAGCTTTAGATCCGATAGCGGCAGGACTATTATGTTGGGTGAGAGAGCTCTGATAGCTGTGGCTATCTTCTCTGGGGCTGCGATATATGCTAGGTCGACCCCGCATCTCAGTGAGGCCATGGCTGAGAGGAATGGCGCTCCATGATATAGCCAGCTCCCTCCAACCACCATCACCCTACCATTCTCCCCCTTATGCGAATCCACTCTCCTAGGCCTGATACAGTTCTTCACGAAATTCTCATCGACGATCTTGATCATCCCAAAGAGCAAGGAGATGTCTTGGGATATAAGCTGATAGATAAAATAGGGGTGGAGGTGGTTTACTTCTTCTTCGAAGACTTCTTCGGGGCGATCGTTATCTCGATAGTGCTGACATTCCTCGGCCTCCCATCCTGTCCAACCCTGCCCTCCTCAGTCCCAATATTCACGCTCTCAATAACCGCATCCTTGATGAATCTCCTCCTAACGACCTCGGCGACATCGACGGCCTTGCTTATAGCCCTTCCACGAGCCTTCAGGATAACCTTCTTGCCCTCGGTGAGAGGCATGGTCGTGGCCAGAACGTAGTTCATCGTCGGCTTCCTGCCCACCAAGACAACCGCGTCTTCAGAGGATGGAGCGCTCATCCAAGTTCACCTCGCATGGAGAGGTAAGGTCTCCTCAACGTAAAAAACTTTTTCTCTACGGATTTCCAAGGTTGAACGGTTTCCCCTCACGTAAAATCTTCTCAGGTATCCTCGATCTCCACCTCGAGAGAAAGCTTAGGTCTTTGTTTCTATCCCTTAAGTCGTCTGGAAGCATCCTCGGAATCTCCTCCTCGATAGGATACCATCTCCCACACTCCCCGCAGATCAATATCCCGTTCACTATCTCCCTGCTCCAGCAATCCTCGCAACTTAATTCCGAGAGATCCTCGACCTTCGCTTGATGATAGCCACAGTATAGCTCGCATTTTCTGATCCTTTCAGGTTTTTCTATCCCAGTCTCCTCGAACACTATGAGCTTCAGTGGGAAGTGTTTACACATGGGGCATGCGAGGAGATCCATCAGCCTATACTTCAACCATCAATCCACCAACATCTCAGGAACTAGGTCTTATATTGAT
>CAYVHW010000008.1:0-25756 GCA_964451435.1 uncultured Nitrososphaeria archaeon
TTATAGGGGGATTGCTCTTCGGATTATACATCATAACCCCCGCCACCTTCAAGGCGATGGTGATATTCTTCGACCTCGTCGGAGCCGAGCCCGTGATACACATAATGGACTTCTACAACACGATACTCATAGTGACGATTGCGACCGGCATAGTCTTCACAACTCCGGTCATACTCGTCTTATTGGTGAGGGTTGGGATCATAAGCACGGAAGCCGTCACGAGGAATAGGAAGTGGATCTATGGGGCGGCCTATATTGTCGCGGCGATAATAACCCCAGATGGAGGGGTGTTCACAAACCTACTCCTACTCGGAGTATTCGTGGTGTTAATCGAGGGGGCGGTGATAGTGGCACGGAGATATGAGAAGAAGAGAGAGCTTGAGGAGATGGGCAAGTCCATGGAGGCTGAACAGCCTTCGCCTAAACCCGGCGTGGATGCCTGTAAGTTCTGCGGCAAGCCGTTAAATGGAAAAATATTCTGTCCTTGGTGCGGCAAATCTCAGAGATAGCTCTCCGCGATCTCCTTAGCCCTCTTCATAGTTCCGCTGATGGCCAACGTCCTTATGGCCACATCCTCACCATCTAGCTTCGTCACGGACGCTGTCGCTAGGAGTAGGTTTGGTAGATGTTTGAGGAAGCACCTTATTATCGCCACCCCCTCATCCCTGTAAACCTTCATGACCTTGAATCCAGATATGGCTAAGCCGAATGATCCGAATAATTCTCTATATGATGACTTCACAGCCCTTACTACGCTCTCCCCCGAGAGACTGGGCTCGGCCATGACGACGACGTATCTCCTCTTCAACCTCTTAGCCAATCCTCATAACCCCCCTCATAACATAATTCTTTGAAAGTTTCATCAAGTTCTCCTCGATCAACTTGGTCGGCTCGGTTGAGATCGAGTCTAAGGCTCTCTCCTCATCGAATCCTAGGACTTGGAGTAGGGAGGCGAGTTGCCTCGGATTCCTCAGCTCAAGGCTACTTGAACCAGCTGAGGAGACGATTATCCCACACTTCTTTCCCAAAACCGATACGATCTCCGACGCCGTCCTCAAGAACCCATTCCTATCCTCGAGGAAGTATCTGAATGGGAGCTCAACCCTATTCCTGAGTAGGGCTGCAACCCCCTTATCGAACCTATAACCGGGATTCACTGGGATTATAATGGTGTCGACTCTTGAATCCCTCGCAGCCACGAGAGCGGTTTCGAGATTTCTGCAGATCACGCTTATCACCTCAAACTTGCCCCTATTCTCTCTAAGAAGTTTTAAGAGCTCCTTTCGAGTCGAGGGTTCGAGGACGAGCTTCCTATACAGTTTTATCCCAACCTCCTCTGCTTCTGTCTTCAAGTGATCGAATCTCTCCACGCATTCTCCTCGAAGCTCTATGGCGGCGGAGCTGAATCCAAGCCTCTTCAAACACTTCATCATCTCTAAGCATTTTTCAAAGCTTTCACATCTCATCCATAGGTCGACGTATCTCCTCATGTCTTCCCGCCCATCAATTTCTCAAACAGTTTCTCCGCCTTTCCCCTGATATTGACTTGGATTTTGATGGGATCCTTATCCATGATCTTGAATGATCCGAGATATGCTGCCTGCTTATCAAATCTAAGATAGATCTTCCCACCATGCCTCCCAAGCTTTGACCTCTCCCTGAGGATCTCATGTAAATCATGTTCAGATAGGTTCGATAATATTCTCGCCAAAACGCTCTCAGCGACCTTTGAATCATCTATCGTGAGCTTGATGAATAGGATTGGATCGCCATAGTATCCAGTCAATGATTGGCTTATGACCGAGGCTCTCTCCATGGCCTCCGATCCGATTACGTTCTCGATCGCCTTCATCACCTTCTCCTCGTCCTCCGTCGCATGGCATAGGACTTGGACCAGGATTCCGTCAACCCTCGCCATCTCCTCTTCACTGATCCCTCGCAACCTCACCATATATCCTGTATGGTTTCTCGGCCTTACTCCTCGTGAGCTCGAAGACTATCTGGACTATCCGCATCCCAGCCCTAATCTTTATCGGATGAGAGGTTATATTCGATATCTCAAGGATTTGATGGTTGTATGATCCTGGGTGGATGAATCCGCTCGCCGAGTGGATGGCTATTCCGAGCCTCGCATACCTACTCCTCCCCTCGATCCAGCCGCAGAGATCTGAATCGATATACACCTTCTCGGCGGTCATTCCCACGACCATTCCATGGGGCGGGATCGTGATCTCATCCACGTCAAGCTCCTCCATCAAGTCCTCGAATCTAGCTGTCGCCAAGTCTATCAAGTCGATGTCCTCCCTAAATCTCCAAAACTTCCTCGATAGGGTCAGGTCAACCGATCCAGCTCCTATCTGATCGGGCTTTATAGCGGGCTCAAATCGAATCTTCCCTAACTTAATGAATTCTTTAATGTCTCGATCGCTGAGGATCATAGCCTCCCCGTCGAACTAATACGGCTTCTAAGGACTTAAAAAATTTATGATGAGGTGCGCGCTTGGATCCCAATCTCTCCCCACAAAATCGGATCATTCATTTAGACTCGAAAATCTCACCATCATAGACTCTCACAATATCATCAAACCTGATTCTGGGAAAAGACTGATTTCTTAGAGCTTAAATAATGGCTGAGCCTGAATCTGACGGTTGAAAGGATGGGGCTATACGCCAAGCTCAACGAGCTTTGGAGGAAGAAGCCTGAGGAGCTGAAAGCCTTGATGAAGCAGAGGCTGATTAAGTGGAGAAGGGGGCCTGCGGTGGTTAGGGTTGAGAAGCCCCTGAGATTGGATAGGGCTAGGATGCTTGGCTATAAGGCCAAGCAGGGATTCGTGGTCTTGAGGGTTAGGGTTAGGAGGGGTGGATTCCAGAAGCCTAGGCCGAGGGCTGGGAGGAGGCCGAAAGCCCTCGGAGTCGTGAAACACAAGGTTAATGTCTCGATGATGGAGGAGGCGATCCAGCGCGCCAAGAAGAGGTATCCAAACCTCTATCCACTTGGAGCATATTGGGTCGCCGAGGATGGAATGTATAAGTGGTTCGAGGTGATAATGGTCGACCCATATCATCCAGCGATCCAAAGCGATCGGGAAATCCAGCTCCCAGCCCCACTCCTAAAACATATCGCTAGAAGAAGTAAAAAGAAGAGAGAGTAGTTTTAAAGAGCTGTCATCCCTATTCTTCAACGGTTATCGCCTGAGCTGGGCAGCCCTCAGCAGCGCTCTTTACATCATTTAGAAGTTCAGCTGGGACCTCGCCCTCAGCCGGGTTTCCCCCAACCCTATACTTTTCGACGACTTGGCTCTTTCCATCATCGCTATTCTGCTCGAAGAAGTCTGGGCAGAGAGCCCAGCAAGCTCCGCATCCAATACAGTTCTCTCTATCTATCCTCACTTTAGCCATGGTGCATCATATTTTGGGGGAGAAGCCAAGACTTAAACTATTAACCTCCCAGATTGTGTCTAAGCCCTGTACACTAGAGCTCCTTGATGGGGATGCTCAGCTTTCTAGCCAGCTTTTTCTGCGTCTTATCGAGTGTTAACAGAGACCTTCTCTCCGACTGAGCTAATGCTAGATAGAGGGAGTCATAGATACTCAAATCTGTCTCGACGCTTAACTCAAACGCCTTATCCAAATAGTTGAGTTCACTACTCACCTCGATGGACTTCATGATTGACTTCAATATTTTGAAGGCTTTGAGAGCGTCGTCGCGATCCAAATAGCCTCGGCGAGTGGCCTTCCAAATAGCATTTAACGCCTCTTTGAATGCTTGATCCAAGGTTATTGCTCCCCTTAGATGTGCTATGAGCTTATCCCAGCCCTCCTCCCTCAAGACTATGGCCGCTATCACTGAGGCGTCAGCGACGCTCACGATCCTCCCTCACCGACCTACTTGAAAATCCCTTTGGAACGCTCCAGCCACCCCGCTTAAGCTCCTCGGCTGCGAGTTCAAGCCTCTGCTCGGCCTCAAGCTCTCTAAGCCTATTCTCGACAAATTTCCTAAGCTCAGCGCTCCAATTCACCCTATCCTTAAACCTCTTCATCCTCTCCTTCAGCTCACGGCTAACCTTAAACGTAACAACATCAGACATACCGTCGAACATTACAAAAATTCATACCTAAAAGTATTACGGCGGATGCCCGCCCCATCAAATATCTCTGTGTGCTTGTGATAACACCCTAAATATAGAGGAAATCATCTCAGTCCTTGATGGAATTAGCTGGGATCGTTGGGAAGCCTAATGTTGGGAAGAGCACGATGTTCTCGGCCATGACCCTAGCCCCAATCGAGATAGCGAACTACCCATTCACGACAATCAAGCCCAATAGGGGAGTCAGCTACCTAAGGATAAAATGCGTCTGCAAGGAGCTGGGCGTTAAGGACAACCCGAAGAATAGCAAGTGCATAAATGGGGAGAGATTCATCCCAATAGAACTCATAGACTGCCCTGGGATAATCAGGGGAGCGCATGAGGGGAGGGGGCTGGGGCTACAGTTCCTCGACGAGATAAGGCAGGCCTCAGCCCTAATAGTAGTCGCAGACGCGGCTGGATCGACAGACCCTGATGGAAATCCGGTTAAGCCCGGGACAGGCGACCCAGTTGAGGATGTTAGGCTCGTCGAGGAGGAGCTCGATTACTGGCTTGAGGAATTATTGGCCTCTGATTGGGGACGGATCTGCAGGATTGTCGAGAATAGGATTGGAGAGCTTGAAGATGAACTCTACAAGAAGTTCTCAGGGTTGAGGATAAGCATGGAGCTGATCAACGAAACCATCCAAGATCTAGGCTTAGATCCAGCCCACCCATCGAGATGGAGTAGGGAGAAGCTCCGCGAATTCATCACCGAGCTTAGGAGGAAGAGTAAGCCCATAATCGTCGCCGCGAACAAGATAGACATCCCCGGGGCTGAAGACGGAGTCAAGAGGCTGAAGGAAGCTGGCTATGAGGTGATCCCGGTGAGCGCTGAGGCTGAGAGAATTCTGAGGCTGGCGGCGGAGAAGGATTTGATAAAATATCTTCCAGGAGACTCGGACTTCGAGATAATAGATGATTCGAGGCTCAGCTCGGCCCAACGCAGGGCTTTAGAGATGATTAGGGAGAATGTGTTGAAGAAGTGGGGGTCAACAGGAGTTCAAGAGACCGTGAATAAAGCATACTTCGACCTCCTCCAATACATCCCAGTATATCCGGTCGAGGATCCTGAGAAGCTCACCGATCACGACGGAAACGTCCTCCCAGACGTCTACATAATTCCAAAAGGCTCGACCCCAAGAGACCTAGCATACATGATACACACCGATCTTGGGAGGACATTCCTCTACGCCATAGACGCTAGGAGGAAGATTAGGCTTGGAGAGGATTATAAGTTGAAGTGGGGGGATGTGATCTCGATCGTGGCCGCAGGGAAGAGGGGCTAATTATCGACAAATGAGAACTCCCTCAAGAACTCGTCGACCTTCCTAAAGTCAGCTCTAATCTCTATGATGATCACGTTTTAACAAATTTCCGGTTCCCGAAAAGCGAGAGTTTAACAAGCTTTCTCTTTGGGGGTGCTTTTCATCCATCTCCTAGGTATTTCGTTGAATAATATCCCCACTCCTTCTTGCTTCCAAAGCTCCTAACCCCTCTCTCCCTCACCTGCTTCCTAAGCTTCTCGGCCTTTTCATGGGTGATTTCCCCCCTCCGCTCGAGGTAGTTTATGACCTCGAATGCCTCCTCATCATCTTCACATCTCCTAAGATAGTCTATCGGGGTTGGCATGCCCGGTCCCCTACGTCTCTCAGCCTCTCTTTCCCCCTCCTCGACATCTGTTCGGACAGCATCTATCGAAAGATGCATTTTCTTCAACACGATCTCCCTGTATAGGTTTGGAAATAGCTTCTTGAACGTCTTCTCGTCTATCTCCATCCTCTTCTCCCCTCTGGTATGAGTAGGGCTGTGGGCATCTCCCTCAAGACCTTTCTTAGCTCGGAGATGTTTAAACCTTTCTTAGGATCTCCGAAGATGTCGCATCTAGGCGGATTAAGATAGCTTGAATGCTCTTTCAAGATTATCTCGACTTCATGGCCTCTCCCACCCCTAACCCTAATCCTCCATAGGCTTCCATGTCTCAACGGCTCTGGAACGTTTATCCGCTCAACTCCCAGGATTTCATATCCAGATTCATCTATCTTCCGCTTAACTTCTTGTAAATCCTCTGAGTCGACCTCAATGTCTATATCGCTTCTGGGCTTGATTATCCCCCTCCAAACGCTTCCAACCAATCTCGGATTGAATTCGCTTAGATTCTCCATCACCTCTAACGCCTCCTCTCTAAGCTCTTTCAACCTCCTCCAATAATCCTCGCCCTCAACCTCCAGAGCATATTCGAGGATCTTCAACGCGACCTCACGATTGCTCGGGAGAATGGATGTCTTCAGAGATTCAGCGGCTGCCCTCTTTGCATCGATATACTCTTCATATTCTCCATTATAGAGTAGTTTTGCCGCCTCGAATGCGACTAGATCTCTAAGTCGCCGCCTCCTTGATTTCCTCGGCCTCCTTAAGCTCTCTCTCAACTCCCTCCTCCGTGTAAACCCATCCCGGAACTTTTAAGACCTTGCTCTTAATCACCCCGACATGCCTTAGCATCGTTATCTTCTTCGCCTCTTGATAGATGTCTGAAGCGGTCTTTCCTAGGACGAATTCTTGAGCGAGCTGTGAGAGGTTGAGTTTGCTCGCCGCCTCCTCCAAGATCTTCTTCATGGCCTTCCTGATGAGCTTGGCCTTGATCGAATGCGATCTAACTCTCTTTAGGGTGAAGGCGGTTGCTTGAACTCTAAGATCGAATCCATCCTTAGTCGTCAGATTGAATATTCCATCTATCCTACTCGACCCCCTCCTAACCAAGCTTCTAACAAACTCTCTACCGTACTTGTGGCCATAGAAGATGGTTTCGGCGACCGAGTCCTTGACCCTGACGATCTTGAACCTTATGAGGAGATACTGCTTCGAGAAGTCTCCCGTGAGGGTGTAGAGGCTGACCCAAATAGTCCTCCCAATAACTTGACTCGGATCGGAGGCCCACGTAGTCCCGATCTCCTTATAGCCAAAATATCTTGGAGAATATATGGTGTAGATCTGTTTAGGCGCCTTCTTCTCGGCTGAGGGTCTCCGCGGCATCTCAAGGCTACCCCTGAGAGAGCCATTATAAGAACCTTCAGATACTCGATCTAATCAGATACGCCTTTAACCTGTTTAACGCCTTCAAGAAATTAAACTTATATGGAGAGTTCTTCAAGTTTAAGCCGTGCTTGAGCGCCTCGCGACGGCATGCATTCTCTTGATGATCTCTCTAGGAGCCTTAACGATTCGCCCTGTTTACGCGGATAGAATCATGGTAGCGGTGACTATGCCTCAGCTCAAATCGGTCGTCCAAGAGATCGGCGGGGAGAAGATTTCGGTGGAGTGTATAATTCCAGCTGGAGCAGATCCACATAGCTATGAGCCGAGCGAGCAGATCTTGACGAAGATTCTCTCAAATGCATCTCTGATCGTGATGAGTGGGCCGACCCACCTCTTAATCGAGAAGAAGATCTGGGAACTCCATAATAGAGGGGTCTTGAAGAGCCCGATAATAGATTATAGAGACTATGTGAGGGAGGGGCTAAAGATCTTGAAGAACGCGAAGACCGGAACTCCAAACCCGCATGGATACATGTTCTCCTTGACGGGCTTAGAGGCGATCGCAAAGGCTGTTACGAAGAAGCTCGTCGAGATAGATCCGGGGAATCGAGAATACTATCAGGTGAACTTGGATAGGTATCTCTCAAAACTGTATTCGATCAGGGATGAGATAAGAAGGCTTGGAGTTCAAGGAGTTAGGGTGATCCTGCTCGGGCCTCCGATGCAATATGTGGCCGAGGATCTAGATCTCAAGATCGTTGACTGGATCCTCCCAGAACTCTCGATCGAGGTGACTGAGGGAGATGTGTTGAGGATTGAGGATGAGATTAGGTCTGGGGAAGCCGATCTAGTCTTCGTCAGCGACCTAGAATTATCTAGACAGCGCAAGTTCCTCGGATTACTAAAAGAGCATAGGATACCATATGTGATCGTCCCGGTTCTAAGCTTATCAAATGATCCTCACATGATCCCTCTCCTCGCCGCTACATCAATAAAGTATAGATCAGGGTTGATAATCGGCAGCTCGAGTGAGGGCGGTTTATGGAGATCTATGCTGATCCCATCGATCACCGCCAACATTATATTGGCGCTCCTCGTAGCTTTATTGATGTTGAAGGTGAGGAGCTATGCGAGGGAGCGTTGAATCTCATGAGGTGACGTTTAGATTTGGGGAGAAGTTAGCTTTAGAGGATGTGAGCTTCAAGATCTCATCGCCATTCTACTGTGTAGTGATGGGACCTAACGGCGCCGGGAAAACAACTCTCCTCAAGATAATGCTTGGATTGTTGAAGCCTCAGAGTGGATGGGTTAAGATCTATGGATACGACCCAGTTGAGGATGCGAGGGAGGTTAGGGAGCTGACGGGCTACGTTCCCCAGATCGTGAACATCGATCAGAGAGTTCCGATAACGGTTGAGGAGCTCGTGGCGATGGGAGCTTTATCGAAGACTATACCTCCTAGAATGTTAACGAGAGGGATTAAGGATAGGATTAGGGAAGTCTTAGATCTGGTGGAGATAGATGACCCATCGGCGCTCTTCACAGAGCTTAGCGGGGGATTGAGGCAGAGGGCCTTGATAGCGAGAGCCTTGATCAAGAATCCTAAGCTCCTCCTACTTGACGAGCCCTTCTCGATGCTGGACTTCGACATGAAGTGTCAGATAGCTGAGCTCCTCTATGAGCTCCATAAGAAGTTCAAGATAGACATATTCTTGGTCGCCCACGAGCTAAGCCCATGCATCCAGCTTGAGCCTATGGTGATCCTATTGAATAAGCGGGTCTACGCCGTTGGGAGGGCTGAAGAGGTATTGAGGCTTGAAAACTTGAAGAGAGCTTATCCCGGATTAACCGAGGTTCCAGCAGGGTTCATCCTCGGTGAAGACCATGCTTAACATGATCCTCCTAACCTATGGGTTAGCGGTGCTAAGCGGAATCCTGATAGGATCTATCAGCATGCCGATGGTGACCTCGAGGAGCATAATGTTCGCCTTAACCATGCTCCACTCAATTCTAGGCGGGGCGATCCTCGGAATATACCTAAACATAGTCTCGGGGATGAGCATCCCGGTGCCGGTTACCGCAACCCTAACGGCCATAGGCTTATCGATCCTAGCCGCCGAGTTGATCGAGAGAGGTTTCGCCGAGGATGTGGCGATAGCCTTAAGCGTCTCGATAGCCACGACCATAACCATAGTCTTCAGCTTCCTAGCAGCATATCTATCGAGCACGGCGGTCGCCGAGGCATGGCTATACATCGCTGGGACATCCGCCATAGCTACCATCGACGATTTCTCCCGAATCCTAACGGCATCCATAATAGTGATCCCATTGATCCACATAATATCTAGGGAGTTGAAGTATATCGCATTCGATGAAGATGGGGCGAAGGCCCTTGGATTAAGCGTGAGATTCTACAGATACCTCTTCTACTCCTTGATAGCGTTGGCCGCCTCAATACTCTCCTCGACGATAGGGGTCTTGGTCACCCACGTGATCATGGCCGTTCCCGGGGCCGTGGCCTTAAGGTTCAGTAAAAGAGGTTCTCCACTCATCTCATATCTCACGGCCATCGGCCTCATGGTGGCCGGATACCTGTTCGCTAGAGTGATCAATATACCTCCGAGTGGAGGAGTTGGGATATTCTCAGCAATGCTAATCCTAATCATGATGGCTTGGAGGAGGCATGCCTAGACCTCTCTAAGGATCTTATGGTCTTTAGTGCGAGGTTCGTCATGCAGAGTATGTCGTCTAGGGTTGTGAGGAGAGATCTCACACTCCTCTCACATCTAATCTCGAATAGGATCACTTTTCCATCTCGAATCATCTTGAGCTTTAATCCCCTTGGGAGTGGCTGATTATCTGGCTCAAGGCTCTTCGCGATTATCTCGGCCTCCCTTTCATCCCTGAACGTCAGCCTCAGCTCAGCCTCACTTAGAATCTCCAAGCATCTCACCCGTAATCCTATCGACCTCCAAAACGAATAACGTCTTCTTCATCTTCGGTATCTCGGCTCCAGCCGCTATATCGTGGCCTCCTCCCCTGCCTCCAACGATCCTCGCAGCCTCCTTTAAGATCTCACCGAGATCTAAGCCCATCTTAATCAGCTTCTTGCTCGCCCTCGCTGAAACCTTTATCGAGCCCTCGGCTGAGGCCATGGCTACTAGGATCTTATTCTCTCCTAGGATTCCGGTTGAGGAGATCATCGAGGCTACCGAGCTTATCAGCTTATGGTCTATCACGTCTCCTCCATCTATGACTATCGTATGCTTCAGCTCCTGCCTGCTCTCATCTCTCATAGCATACTCTATGGCCCTGGCGAGCTTAACCCTATAATCCTCTAGGAGCTTCTGGGCTTTCTCTAGGAGTTCGGCTCGGTTACCCATGGCGACCGCTATCCCAACCCACTCATTCCCAGTCTTCCCACAGGCGTTTAAGAGGGAGGCGAACTCCCTAGCATCCCTAAGATAGGTCCAAGGCTCCTCCTTAACGAGTTCATAGACCTTTCCGATTATGCCCTTCGCTAGGCTGGGTGGGAGGCCAAGCGATGCTAGATGCTTCATCAATCCATTATAGAGCTTCCTCTTCTCATCCTCGTCGAGTTCGGCTAAGACCTTCCACCTATCTCCCTCCTTAACCTTGATCCCAACATCCATTAAGAAGCTATATGCCCTCGACTCATCTCCAGAAATTCCTGGGATGAATGGATTCGTTGTGCTGGCCAAGGCTATGTGGATCGGCTTATAGCTCCTGCCATAAAATAGTAGATCCTCCTCAACCCTCATCAATCCAGCGTCGATGGAGTCCTTGACTATGAGCTCATTTAACCCATGGAGAGATCTCCCATCAACCCTATCTTGTAGATCTCCTAGAGCTCCGACGACGGCGATCGGAGAGTAGCTCACGTTCCCCTCATTTAACGCCTTGGCCACGAGATATGTCACCCCAGCCCCGCTTATCTCATCCGCCCCATTTATCCCATAGAGATGAGGATTCACTTGGATGATGTTTTTGGGCGCCTCGCCCATAGGTTCGTGATGATCTAATATGATGGCGGGAGAATCTCCAACCATCCTGGCTATCTCATCTAGGTAGCCGCTTCCAATATCCGTGAAGACTGGGATGAAATCTCCTGAAAGATCCTTGAGAACCTCCAAGATATCGTCTATTCCTCCAACCGATCTCGTCAAGAACCTCGCACCCTCCCTCAAGAACATTATCGAGGCTATGGCACCGGAGGAGAGGCCGTCGGCATCATTATGGCAGAAGATCATGAAAGAATTGCCCTCGTCTATGAGCCTCCGAACTCGCTCAGCGGCCCTCTCAGCCTCTTCGATGAATTCTCGATAAAGGCTCTCATCCAAGCCCATTACTCAACCCACTCTAAGACCCCGCCTTATATAGATGAAACCGTCTTCCAAGACCTAGATTAAGACTTAAGCTATCTGTAGGTGTATATGAGCCTCGGCCGCCAGTCAGGAGGTAGGACCCCCTTCCTCTTATAATATTTCACGAGCCTATGGATCTTGGCCTCAACGAGCTGAAGCCTATGCCTATTATATCGATCGCCCCTATTCTTGCTTAGATGGACGTGCATCCTCCTAGCTCGCTCAAGCAAGTTTGCCAGATCCTCGGGGATCTCGGGTAGGAGATTATTCTCCTTTAAGATCTGGGTTATGCTCTTCCCAGTTATCTGCTTGACGAGTGGGACTCCATGCTGATCCCTTAGAATAATTCCTATCATGCTCGGCGGATAACCCTCCTTAGCATACTTGACCACGAGGGCCTCAACCTCATCTGGGGTCAGCTTAACCCAGGATGGTGGAGCCTTGCTGATCGGCCTCTTCGACCCAGACTTCCCCCGCTTACGGGCATGCATCCTCGCCATCTTTCCGCCTTAGAAGATCATGGGAGACCAATTATTTAAGATGTTGGAGCGGGCTTATGAGCTCGAGGCGAAAGGATAAATTTATTCACGGTAAGCATCGACCTAAATAAGATGTATGCGAGGACCCATGAGATCTTGACGAGGGAGGCTGCGAGGCTGGCTGGGATGGATGAGGGACTCATTCCAGAGCTCTGCCTCGCCGCTAAATCTCCAGACCTAGCCCCAGACTATGATTATGAGGTTTACCTAACCCATCGTGGGAGGCTTAGGGTTAGGAGGACGAGGATTAAGCATCACGAACCGAATCCAAGTCTCTTGAAGAAGTATGTCGTCGAGGCTAGGCATAGGTGGATTAAGGGGAGGAGGCTGCGAGGCTCGTTGGGAGAGCTCTACACTATATCGGCGACAGCGCGATAATCAGCCCATCCAAGGGTGAGGATCTACATGATCGGATGGAGAGGGAGTGTTCGAAGATAGATCCAAGAAATGTGATCAGAGATCTAAGCCTGTTCAAGCCAGTTGGGAAGAGGGAGACTCTAAGGGTGTTGGTGGAGAGCTTGGAGAAGGGGCCTGCGTCGAGCGCCCTAGAGGCCGTTAAGAGAACCTTATCCACCTCCTTCAGCATAATTTCCTCAATTCTATCTCCGCCAATAGCTCCCAGAGAGTTTAGAGAGCTTGGAGGTCGATGCCATGAATACTTTAGGGAGAGGGGGAAGCTTATACTCCTTCTCTCACTCCTCCTAACAATACTTCCCTTCATCGCCTTGACCCTCCTAAGTCTTGAGCTTAAGCCCCTCATCGCTTTCGCATCATTAGTCCCCGCAATAACGCCGTCCATGATAGCAGGAGTATCGGCCGCGATCCTCTATAGATCACGAGACATGAACACCGCATTATACTCTGCCCGCCGAGTCCATGGAATGCTCCCTTGGATAATCGTTGGAGTGGCTATTAGCGGGTTGATTATGTTCGGCATGGGATATGTGGCCATCGCCACATTACTGGCTCCAGAGATCATCATGACGATAATAGCCTATCTTAGACTGTTCAATGGCTTGGAGTGGAAGGAGATCAAGGATGAGGTCGACTGGTTTACGTGGAAATGACTTGATCAAATAAAGATTCCAGGCATTCCACCTTGATCGATAATCCATAAATCATAGGCTGAGCAACCATCCTCGAAAGATGGGGCTTAGAGGAAGATTATTGGCCACGTTCATCTCCCTCTCCCTCGTCTCCCTCTTCGCCGACATAGTCTATGAGGGAGCGAGATCAATCGGAGGCGCATACATAAACTTCTTAATGGCTCCAGCGATAGCGGTCAGCATTCTAGGATTTGGAGAATTCCTAAGCAATTTGATGAGGTTTTTAGGTGGAGTCCTAGCGCAGAGAATGACTTCAGGGAAGGCTTACTGGTCTCTAATATTCATCGGCTATCTGGTGAACCTAGCGATACCCTGCCTAGCATTCACCGGCGCTTGGGAGGTCGCCGTCATATTATTCCTAGTCGAGCGGGTTGGAAAGGGGTTGAGGGCTCCGGCGAGAGACGTCATCCTCTCAGAATTGACCGATGAGGCGAAGAGGGGTAGATGGTTCGGGCTACACGAGCTATTGGATCAGATAGGGGCGATAGCCGGGCCAGCGATAATAGGCGTATCGATATATGTGAGCAAGCCCCTAGAGGCTGGATATAGGCTCGCATTCAACCTCCTATGGATTCCGGTGATCATAATGACAGTAATGCTGTTCTCAGCCTACATTAACTATCCTAGGCCAAAAGCGGTCAGCGTTACCGTCCAGGAGAGGGGCTTGAAGAAGCTCGATAAGAGGTTCTGGAACTATCTAATAGGCTCGATCCTAACCCTACTGGGATTCATCTATTGGGGAGTGATAGCATACTATGCTCAAGACGCGGTTAAGGCCGGGGTTCTAACGGCTGGGGAGATTCCAATACTATATTTGATCGCCATGGCCGTCGACGCGGTCATAGCTCTCCCAATAGGCTTACTCTATGACCGGATTGGATTAAGGTCTGTTATCTTGGCCCCGTTAACTGCGATCTCGATAACTCCCTTATTATTCATGGTTGGGGGGAGGGTTGGATTATATCTGGCGGCTATTCCATGGGGGTTGACGATGGGGATCGTCGAGACTATAATGAGGGCGAGCGTAGCGGATATAGCTCCAGTCGAGGTGAGATCCCTCGCATATGGAATCTACTCGTCGTCGATAGGGTTTGCGTGGTTCACGGGATCCCTGATAATGGCATACATGTATCAGGTCGGCCTCATAAACACAATTATCATCCTAACGATAATCTCGGAGGCCACGGCCCTAGCCATCTACGCCACGACCTTAAGATGATATAACATCACACCTAATCTCAGAGTGTATGCGTATAAAAAATTAAGAGGATTGAAGATGCGCGATTTAAGGTGTCTTCTCTATTGTTGGTATCTTCTCGATCACCTTCTCTATCTCCTCCACCGTGAACGCCTTAAGAGTCGTTGTGCGGATCCATCCACTAACACCTAGAGCGAATAGGAGGGATAGGGCGGCCTCATCGCTCGGCCACTCAACCAAGGCCACGAGATCATACTCCCCCATCGTATAGTAGAATCCATGCAATTTCCCTCCAGCCTTCTCAACCGCCGCCTCAATCTGCTTAAAGTATTTAGGAGAGTCCTTTAGATGCTTAGCTCCCTCATCCGTAAACTTGCCTAAGACTATGTAAAACGGCAGTCTCCCACAAGATCTCAATCCTCACATATGATACATAAGCCTTACCGGAATAAGTGATGGAAGCATTGCTTAACTCAGCATAGAAATGGGTGAGTATGGTAGCCCGGCCCGGATTCGAACCGGGGTCCCCGGGGTTCCCCTCAATTCGCTCGATCCAGAGCCCGGGATCCTTAGCCCCTTTTCTGACCAGGGTTTGGCCGCTAGACTACCGGGCTTCATTCATGAGTTGGTTTAGGGTGGCTTTATCCTTTTCGCAATCCATTTTAGTTGGGGAGGGGACTCGGATACCCGTGCTTAAGCATCTCTTAATCTTCCTCACAACCCTCACGGCGGGCTTCTTGGGCTCGATGCTCGGGATCGGCGGCGGATTCTTGATAGTCCCGATCTTCGTCCTCCTCCTAAAGATACCTATGCATCAAGCCGTCGCCCTAAGCTTGGTGGCGATCTCAGGGACGGCGATCTCATCATCAACCATCTACATCTCTAGAAGGCTCGTAGACTTTAAGACTGGTGTGATCCTAGAGTCGGCCACCCTGCTGGGCGCGGTGATAGGCCCGAACATCGCCCTAAAGCTTGAGGCAGAGGTCTTAGAGTTCATCTTCGGCTCAGTCCTCCTATACGTGACCTATAGGATGTGGGTTAGGCGAGAAGATGGGGGAGACAGTAAAACTGTTAGAGGTATGGATCATCTAAGGTGGATTACATCGCTTTTAGGAGCATTCTCCGCAGGGTTGATAGCGAGCATGATAGGGATAGGTGGAGGAACGTTAAAGGTTCCGATAATGTATCTGATCTTAGGTGTTCCGCTGAGAACTGCGGTGGCCACGAGCCAGTTCATGATCTCCCTAACGTCAGTAACGTCCTCATCAATCTACATCCTAAACGGATTGGTAAACCTCGATACGGGTATCGCGGCGATAATGGGATCGATAAGCGGAGCCCAGCTTGGAAGTAGAGTGGGTCTGAGGCTAAAGATTCATCAGATCAGGAGACTCTTCTCAATAATCCTAGCATTCTTCTCGATAACGATGATCCTCAAATCGATTCACCTAATCTCTTAAACGTGATCTCAAGCCAATACATTATGACCTTCCCCGAATAATGCTCAGAATCTTAAGGTAATTCTCTAAGATTATCTAATCGAGAGTTCTCGCCGCATCACGTATTAGAATGGATAACATGAATTTCAGCAAATAATCTCCTCGTTCATTGCCCTATATTCTGAGAGAATTATTTTGCACTTGATCGAGGCTAACCGTTAAAACCATTTGCTCAGCGACCTTAACCCGCATTGGGGAGATACAGATACATCCTGAGCTATGGGATAAGGGATTCATGGAAGTATGCTAGAGATGGGTGGGGAATAGCCCTACATAGGATCTGCTCTAGGACTGGGAGCTTTCCACCCTCCCTCGCCCACTATTTCGTAATGAAATACTCCAGAATCGGAGACATCGTCTTGGATCCATTCAGCGGTAAGGGAACGGCGCCACTTGAAGCATGCCTTAATGGGAGGATAGGGGTTGGAAATGATCTTTCTCCGGAGGCATATGTCCTAACGAGGGCTAAGGTTAGACCCGTTCCAAGGAGGAGGGTTCTTGAATGGATAGATTATGCTGAGAGGAGGTTTGATCCATCGGGCTATGATGTGTCGGAGGTCGATGAAGATGTTAGGGCGTTTTACAGCAACTACACCTTGAGGCAGATTCTCGCCATCAGAGACCTGATAGATGAGATTGATGACGAGGATTTGGCGAACTTCATCAAGGCGTTGATGCTTGGGATACTCCATGGCCCGACCAAGATCCACCTAAGCGTTAGATGCTCTCACTCGTTCTCGATGGCACCCGGATACATCAAGAGATACGTTAAAG
Organism: uncultured Nitrososphaeria archaeon; assembly: GCA_964451435.1. Lineage (GTDB taxonomy): Archaea > Thermoproteota > Nitrososphaeria_A > Caldarchaeales > Wolframiiraptoraceae > AUK039. The sequence continues at coordinate 16,665 of CAYVHW010000008.1, forward strand.
AGAATGGGATTAAGAAGCCTAGGAGGGATGTCTTGAAGTGTTTGAGGATCAAGGTCGAGAGGGTGTTCAGAGATGGGATTCCATCCATTAAAGGATTCGCATACATGAGCGACGCGAGGAGTCTGCCGATAGAAGATGAGAGCGTAGATCTCGTGATAACCTCTCCACCATACTTCAACATGCAGACCTATGCGTGGGATAATTGGCTCAGACTATGGTTTCTAGGATACACCTATGAAGAGGTTAGGAGGATGCTCTTCCAAACCCAGTCGATCAAGAAGTTCAAGGACTTCATGAAGGATTCCTTGAAGGAGATCTTCAGGGTCTTGAGATGGGATCGGGCGGCGATAATAGTCTTGGGTAGGGTGAAGTTGAAGGGAAAGGTCGTCGACATGGCTGAGCTTGTGGCCCCGATAGCCGAGGAAGTCGGTTTTCAAGTCAAGTCGATAATCTCCGACTCGATTCCAAAGTCGAACAAGTATCTCTGGTATCTCAAGGAAGGAGATGGGGTCAGTAAGGAGGTGATCTTAGAGCTGGCGAAGGGAGAGTTCCAGTCAAACAATATTCAAGTTGATTGGAGTTCGGAGAGACCTCTAACCATCATCAAGGATTATGAGGAGGTGATCAAGGCGTGATCTTGGAAAGCCATGGAGATGCCTGCAGGCTCGGCTACTTAAGACTGATCGCATGCCTCCTAGAGGACGGCTCTCAGAAGAGCTTCGACTTCCTCGCAAGCATCCTCTATGACATGCTGAGAAACCTCGAACTCTATGAACCCCTTACGCAGAAGCCTATAGGGCTGATAACGAGATATGTTAATGCTAGAAATTATGTTACCTTGGCCGCTGAGATGGGCTTCATCGATAGGGCTTCACAGACGATCGGGGAGTTCGGCAAGCTCTATCTCTGCCTCGACTCAGCGGATAAGTTCAGGGAGTTCGTTGAGGGTAAGAGTATCCCAAGCCACGATGACCTCATCGCCCTAAATGGTGCTGAGAGGCTCTTCTTCCTATGGGTTCTATTGAGTAGGGATTATCCGATGATTCAGCATGTCTTGAGATGGGTTATGGGGAGGAGGAGCTTCACGAGACAGGAGGCCATGAATCAGATAATGGAGGAGTTCTATCCAGACTCTCTGAGAAAGGTTCTATCAACTCTAGATGCTAGGAGGAGGGAGCAGATAATGAGGGAGATCGAGGAGGCTGAAGGGTTCAAGGAGAAGAGGCTTCAGATAGATGATAAGATGAGCTGGATTAGGAGTAGCCAGTATGCAAAGTATCGCCATATAGCTCCCCCGAGGCTTGAATGGCTCGTTGACTGCGGAGTCCTGAGGAGGGTTGGGAGGGGGAAGTATGAGGTTGGAGAGAACTACTTAGAGCTTGGAGACAAGGTGCTAAAACTAGCATCCTTGAAGCCCGCGAAGCTCGACGACTATTTCTTCGATGAGTTTGTGAAGTTGTTCTCAAAGGATTTCTCCACGGCGAATAGGTATGAGATCTCGAGGACTATGATCGAGGTTTATGAGAGAATGAGAACACTGTTCGGGGATGAGGTGAGCTTATCAACCCTAGAGTATTTGACTATCATGGTCTTGATGGAGAGGGGAAGGTTCGCGGATCTAAGGACCATTCACAGCTCCTTCAACAGCTTAGCCCTAAAGTTCCCGGACAAGATCTACGTGATCCCCGGGAGGAAGAGGAACATGAACGTAGCATACATAAGCGTCGAGGAGATAGAGGTCTAGCAGAGAGCTATCCTTATATCCCCCGCATCCCCAAAAGCATTTGCTATGAGCAAGCCAGCCGAGTTAGGGTCTTTAAAGGTTGGGCATAACATAGTGATAGATGGGGAGCCATGTAGAATAGTTGAGCTTGAGAAGAGCAAGCCCGGGAAACATGGAGCGGCCAAGGTCAGGCTCGTGGCCATAGGGATCTTCGACGGGGTTAAGCGGACCATGGTCGGGCCCGCCGACTCGAGGGTTGAGGTTCCGATAATCGAGAAGAGGAGCGGCCAAATCGTCTCGATAGGAGATATGGTCAGCATAATGGATAATGAGACCTATGAGATACTCGAAGTCCCCATACCGAAGGACGAGAAACTTGTTGAGAGGCTCGAGCCCGGGGCCACGGTCGAGTATTGGAAGATAATGGGGAGGAGCATGATAGTCCACGTAAGGGGTGGATAGCTACATCTCTAGGATGAGTTCGGCGAGTTCCGGGAAGAGTTCTAGAAGCTGTCTAATGCTTGGATGATGTCTTGCCCCCAACCCCATACACTTATATGCTCCGACGGCATTCCCTATCCTCGCGGCGTCCCTCGTCCTAAGCCCCCTAAGCAATCCATAGATGAATCCTGCGTTGAAGGCGTCTCCAGCTCCGGTCGAGTCTAAGACCTTAACCCTATATGCGGGTATGAGCTCGACCTCCTCATCCACCACCATGCATCCCCTTCCACCGAGCTTGATTAAGAGCGTTCTCGCTTCGAGGAGATCCTTTAGAGACTTGACTTCATCCACGCCGAGCCTCTCAGATTTTATGAGGGAGCGGGCTTCAAGATCATTCATCAATATGTAGTCGACGAGACCTCTAATCTTAAACGCCTTTCTCGGATGCTCTAGGGCTACTCCTTCTAGATCCATGCTCGTCGAGATGCTCCACATCTTCGCAGATCTCAGCAATCTAATGCATGACTCTCCACCGTCGTCATTTAGCATCATATAGCCTGATAGGTGTAGGTGTCTCACATCTCTCAAGGCTTCAAGCTCATCCCCCCTAAGCCTGTAGGCCGCGTTAGCACCTCTAGCGCATATCAAGGTTCTCTCCCCACTTGAGTCTATCAAGACTACACTTATCCCCGTAGACTCTCCCTCAATTCTCCTAACATACCTCACATTAACCCCGCTTCTCCTAAGCTCTCTAAGGGCTAGGTCCCCGAACCCGTCTTCTCCAACCGCTCCGATTAAGGCTGTTGGAACTCCTAGTCTCGCGAGGGCTGAGGAGAGGTTTCCGCCGACGCCGCCATAGGAGATGATCATCCTTCTAAGGGCTATCGAGTCACCCGTCTTCAGACTCCTATCTATCCTGAAGATGAGATCTATGTTTATGTCGCCTAAGATTAGGGCTTGGATGCCTCCTATCACGCGCCTCCCATCCTAATCCTCCGCACCACTTCCATGAGCCTCCTAACCCTCTCGGGGTCGACTGGGTTCTGGGTTATCCCCTTAACCTTAAAGTATGTTCCCACTATCGCTCCATCGGCATACCTCAACAACCTCTCAGCGTTCTCAGCGGTCAACCCGCTCCCAATTATCACTGGAGTCTCCCCGACCACCCCCTTAACCCTCTTAACCAAATCGACATCAGGCTCGGATCCAGTCATCCTACCGGTTACGATCAACGCGTCGGCGAGATAGAAGTCTGTCCAGATCGCGTGGGTCTCGGGATCTATTCCAGAGAGCATGACGGCGTGCTTCTTGTAAACGTCCGCGAAGAACCTTACATCCTCGGCATAGAGGGCTTTCCTCAACCTCATCAAGTCCGCCGCATTCCCATTATCGATCTCCCCAGTATCCCAGATTAATGCACCGGTGTAAAGGCATACTCGAATAAACTTGGCTCCAGCGGCCTTAGCTATTCCGAGAGCTATCCTCCCACCATTATGGATCGAAGTTATCCCAACTGGAATGTCGAATGATTTTACTATCTCCCTCGCCGCGACCGCGTGCGCCGCAACCTCCTCGGGCGGAATCCTCCTACTCGCATAGTATGGTAGATCCCACATGTTCTCAACTATCAGCCCATCAACCCCATTCTCGACTAGGATCCTAGCATCCCTCAAGGCATACTCGATCACATCATCCATGCTCCATCCCTCATAGGCCGGCGCTCCCGGAAGAGGTATTAGATGAACCATTCCTATGATCGGCTTATCAACCCCGAATAGCTCCGATAGATCTCTTAGACGCTTCGAGTAGAATCTTCTAGCCCACTCCGGGATTAGATCATCGATACTTGGACGCATATTTCATCACCGACCATAATCCACGTGAGTCCGTTAATAATTTTTCTTTTTGACGAGTCTAGCCTTCTTGATCTTGAGGAATCCTCTATCACCTCTCCAATCGATCTCCGCCTCAAGAACCTCGACCCGATACTTGAAGATCGGGGCGTCGAGGACGAAGGTCTCAAACTCTCCTCCCTCCCCAGCCAGATTTATCCCAAATCTATCCGAGATCTTCCTAAGTTCTTCAACTAGAGAGAGAGTTAGACGACCCCCTAGAAACTCTTTCCCCAGACCCGCGGCCGCGACGCCGGTTATGATCACCTCGAATCCATCATTGATGATCTCTTGGAGGATTGTTAGCGGGTTCATGCCCCAAAGCGGCGCGAATAGGTTGAGGCCATATCTCTCACATACTTCCTTGAAAGCCTTTAGCTGAAATTTGCTCGCGATCGCCCCAGCTATTACTCCATCGACTACTCCAGAAACTTTTTCGATCAATCTCGTTAAGGCGGAGATCTCCTCAATCTTGCCGATCCCGCATCTCTCCACGAGCTGATGCTTCCCCATGGCCTCAGCCTGAAGCCTCGTGAGCTCGATATTCGGGTAATGGAAGTAGAGGGATTCATCGCTCTCGGGGAAGATCGTTAAGAGGTATTCGACGTCATGTCCACGTCTCTCCATTAGGTGGATGGCGTAGGCCGAGTCCTTTCCACCGCTGAAGAAGGCGGCGAGCCTCAATCCAAATAAGCGATATGAAAGCCTCTTAAAATAGGAAAACCACCATCTTCATGGACTCCTGACATAGAAGGGAGCCATGGGATCATGGGCAAGGCTTTCGCGGTCATCTACTCGGAGAGGAAGCCCAAGGCGGTTGAGGCTGCTAAGAGGGTCTTGGAGATCCTTGAGAGGAATGGGCTGAGGGGGGTGATGATGAATGCTAGGGAGGCTGTGGAGAGGAAGATTCCATCAGACACGGAGATAGTGGTGGCGTTGGGAGGCGATGGAACACTTCTAAAAGTGATAAACGCGATCTCAGATGACGCCGCAATACTTGGAGTGAACTTCGGCCATGGAGGATACTTGATGGAGGTTGAATCGGATATGCTTGAGGAATCGCTTGAGAAGCTTATCGGTGGCGAGTATTGGATCGAGGAGGCCATGATGCTCTATATCAAGCTGAATGGTAGATTTGTTGGAAAAGCGTTAAACGAGGCATACATCTCCTCAACCCAGCCCGGAAAGATCCTCGACTTCAAGGTAATCCAAGAAGGAGTTAAGCTCCTCGAATTCCATGGAGACGGCTTGATAATATCGACCCCAACTGGCTCGACGGCATATGCATACTCGGCTGGAGGCCCAATACTCGACGATCGACTAGAGGCCGTGGTCTTGGCGCCCGTATGCCCCTTAACCGATGTCAGGCCAGTCGTCCTCTCAATCTCCAAACCCATTAGGGTCGAGGTCTTAGGCGAGGGAGAGGTGCAAGTATTGATAGATGGATGGATTAGATGCTCGGCTGGATCGGAGAAGGCCGTTTTAGAGGTTGAGAGGTCGGGGAGAACCGCCAAGCTCATTAAGCTGACCGACGAGCGGGGGTTTGAGAGGAGGATTAGGAAGAGGCTTGGATATGAGGGTTAAGGTCTTAGACTCAACCGCGCTATTCATAGGATTCACCGAAGGAGGCGGAGCTGAGCTGGTAACATGTAGAGAGGTGTTAGAGGAGGTGAAGTATGGCGGAGGCAGGTTTAGAGCTGCGGCCATTCGAGGAGGCGGGCTCGTGAAGATACTTGAGCCAAGCGAGGATTATGTTGAGAGGGTTAGGGAGACGGCGCTTAGGGCTGGAGAACACGATCTATCTGAAACCGATATCAAGTTATTAGCCTTGGCCTTACAGTTATTCGATGAGGGAGCCGATGTCTCGATAATCACCTCAGATTACTCGATCCAAAACCTAGCCGAGATCATGGGATTAAAGGTGGAGCCAATCCTCCACAGAGGTATAAGGAAGATGGTCAAGTGGACAGCATACTGTGAGATGTGTGGATGGAGAGGCGAGGCCAGACCTGGAACACCCTGTCCGAGATGTGGTGCGAGGCTTAAGAGGAGGCCGAGTGAAGAGGTGTCGAGAGAGGATTGAGGATAAGGATTCTCTCCGAGCTACATGATCGGAGAATCCTTGAGAGGGTTGCAGAGGCGTTGAGGGAGGTCTATGGAGAGGAGGTGAGGATAGAGTTCGTCGATCGACTATTCGATGAGACATTCCTAAACCCTTCTAGAGGTCAATACGATGCATGGCCGATAGTTCAAAGCTATAAAAGTGTCAGGGCGGATGACGAATACCTCCTTTTAATCACTGTTAAAGACCTATACGCGGCAGGCCTAAACTATGTCTTTGGGCTGGCCTGGCATGGGGTCGCAATAATATCAACCCATAGACTTGCCCAAGAGTTCTATGGGCTTGAACCCGATCGAGAATTATTCATTGAGAGGCTCATCAAAGAGGCGGTTCACGAGCTCGGACACCTACATGGATTGACCCATTGCTCGGATAGGAGATGCGTCATGGCCTTCAGCAACTGGATAGGCGACACAGACTATAAGTCATATAAGCTTTGTAGTAGATGTGAGAGGAAGCTTAAGCTATCGAGATCTAAGACTTGATTACAAACTCGCTTGAACCACGCTCCCCCTCAGCCCTTTGGGCTAATTGGCTTAAAACCCTCTTCACTACCGATCTTGAGAGGACTCCTGCCTCGATTAAGTTCACTATCGAGTTGGGCGACGCCTCCCCCGAAACCTTCCCGATATTCCCCTTAACCTGTCTCCAGATTAGATGCGTGTTCCCGCTCTTAGACCTATAGATTATCCCCAAGATCTCCAAGGCCTTAACGAACCTAATATTCCTTATAGTTCCTAGATCGAGCTTTGAGACCGCCTCGACATAGATCCTACCCTCAGACGCATCCCTCTCCGGAAATATAGTCGGGTCATTTAGATAACCTTTAGGGATGAAGGAGAAGCATGTGTTGAGGATCAGGAAGCGGCGGAATCGCTCAAGCGTCGTCCTAACCTCTATCCTCACCACCAGCCCAACACCGCCCCTTCCTCGAACAAAACCCTAAATCCTAAATTATTGAAGCGCTTAATAATCCTTTATATCTGGCCTGATGAATGTGGCTGAGCTTGTTTCTTTTCTTACTCTTGAGCTTAATAAGCGTCTTCATGGTGTTGATGATATACCCTTCCTTAAAGGGAGGATTGGCTAATCCTTCAAAGTCTCCAGTAGATCCTATTTTAGAACAAGCTCTTCCCTTTTCGATATGAAGCTGATCTTTAGACGATATAGATCTCGGGTCACGCCATTAACGTACGCCCTCTCCCTCAATCCAGCTATATTTGGAGCCTCATAAGAATATGGTAACTTCATACTCAAATTGCTGATCTGTAAAATATATTAAAACAGGAGATTCATGCAGCCGTCTTGATAAGTTTCTACAGACCATCCTAACTCAGGTATTCCCAATAGGGATCTAAAGTTTCTGGATAGAGCCGAGCCCGGGAGGGGATTTGAACCCCTGTGGAGCGGGTCTGCAGCCCGCCGCCTAGCCGCTCGGCCACCCGGGCATTCTCTCGGTATTTTCTTTGAGATTTTGGATTATTGAGTTTTACGTGGTTCTTTAAAAGTCGGTTGAGTCAGCTTTATCTGGGGATCGGGGTGGCTAGGAGCGTCTTAAATCTGCTGAGGAATAGGAGGAGTATTAGGATCTTTAGACCCTCGGAGGTCTCGGAGGATGTTTTGAGGCTGATCATAGAGGCTGGAGTAAGGGCTCCAACCTACCTACAATCCTATACGATAATCCAGGTCAAGGATGAGGAGAAGAGGGAGGAGCTCACGAAACTATGTAATGAGAGGATAGTCAGGGACGCCTCGGCAATCTTCCTGATATGCGCGGATCTATATCGGACGAGGATTATGTTAAATATGTTAGGCCACGAGCATATACTTCAATCAGATAAACACCCCGTCGAATCCATTCTCGCGGTCTTTGACGCGGCTCTCGTGGTCGAGAATATGGTGATCGCCGCTGAGGCGCTGGGGTTGGGCTCCGTGATCCTAGACTGTCCATTAATCGAGTGTAGGAGGTTTTCAGAGCTATTCGAGCTGCCGAGGGGTGTGACCCCATTAATCCTCCTCTGCATAGGTGAGCGAGGCGAGGTTCCGCCGCTTAGACCCAGGCTCCCAATAGATCAAATCTTCCACGTCGATAGGTATGGCGAGGTCTCGGAGGAGAGGCTCAAGGAATATCTTGAAGAGCTTGAGAGGCATATGGAGGTCGAGAACTATGTTAGGAAATATGCTGGAATGGATATGAGGTATCTAGAGTATCTCAAGCTCAAGACGGAGCTAACGAATGAATCGAAGAAGGTGAACGATGAGATTCTGAGGTTTTTGAAGGAGAACTTGATCAAGACCTAGTCATAAATCTTTAATTACGCTCATAATCTCTGATATTGTGATCGGAGTTGGATGAAGACGTCATAGAGATCTTGTCCAGCTATGCTAAGCTGGTTAACCGCGAGCTTGAGAGATTCATCCCGAGGAGGGTTGATGAGCGTTGGATCGAGGAGTTCTTGGGAAAGCCGATGTATAGATATGAGGCGAAGTCGATAAGCGAGGGTATCTTGAGGCCGTTCTGGGATCTACTCGATAGGGGTGGGAAGAGGTGGAGGCCGGCTCTCATGCTTATGGCCTATGAAGCTCTCGGGGGAGAGATTGAGGATATAGCTCCCCTAGCCGTGATCCCAGAGGCGATACATAATGGAACCTTGGCCGTCGACGATGTAGAGGATAGAAGCGAGTTTAGGAGAGGTAAGCCATGCATCCACAGGATCTATGGGGAGGATATAGCGATAAACATGGGGAACACGATGTATTATCTGCCGATTTTGATCCTCGAAAAGCTCGGAATTGATCGAGACAAGAAGCTTAGGATATTGGAGGAGTATGTGAAGACCATGATCAAACTGAGCTTCGGGCAGGGGATGGATATAGCTTGGCATAAGGGGTTGGTTGAGGAGGTGGATGAGGA